>JAPORT010000151.1 GCA_026710085.1 Flavobacteriaceae bacterium
TTTTTTTGATTTGGCCATCGGGGTGGACAATCGATCAAAGGAAAAAAAGATCATGGTGGTTGGCGATGAATGAAAGTCGAAAATACAACAAGGCTCTTTTGTTTTGGTGAGACGTCATGAACACAGACGGTCTGGACTAGGAAGAACAACAGAGGGTGAAAAGTCATTGAAAACGCAAATGAGTGTTAATAATCAAATATTTTATGCCTTTGAAATGTCTTGCCGATAATTTAAAATAAAATGCCATCAAATGAATTTTTTGGACCGGATAATCCAATTATTTCTATGGTATAGGTTCTCATTTAAACGGGATCTCATTAAATTAGCAGTCGGTTTGATGTTGGACTCCATGAAGTCTATTTCTATATTTTGCTTACGATATTCTTTGCTTTTACTCCTTGTGCTCCTTTCTCATCAAACATTTTCTCAAGAAAAGAAACTCGTAATTCAAATGGATCCTTTGATTCGGGAATTAATTCAATTTAAAATCGCCCAAGACAAAATCCTTTTTGCGGATTACCATTACACCATTCAAATAGGCTTTGGATCGCTTCAAGAAATGAATGATTTAAAAGAAAAATTCGAAACCAACTTTCCCCATGTGGTCAACCGAATCATCTTTGAAACCCCTCACTACAAGTTACATGTTGGGAAAAGTAGAAATCAAGTTCGACTCCATCAACTGCTTGGGGAAATCAAAGCATACTACCCCAATGCTTTTGTGATCGAAAACACTTAATTTCTGAGAATCCCTCTGCTTTTCGATTTCAATAAAAATCGAAGCTAATGATATGTGGGTGAAGAAATTTTCTTTCGAACTTGCTTCTTTAAAAATCCCTCCAACTGATCACCAACAATCAAATCATTAAAGCCTTTGACTTGTATTCCACAATCATATCCCTTCAAAACCTCTTTTGCATCGTCCTTAAAGCGCTTGAGTGAGGCCATTTCTCCAGTGTGTATGACAACGCCATCTCGAAGAACCCTTATGAAACTGTTTTTACTCATTTTACCATCGATAACCATACAACCCGCAATAATTCCCAATCGAGATATTTTGTAGGTTTCTCGGATTTCTGCCATTCCCGTCACTTCCTCTTTAAGTTCTGGAGAAAGCATACCCTCCATAGCATTTTTGATATCATCGATGGCATCATAAATAATGGAATAGGTTCGAATATCAATTTTTTCTTTTTCAGCCAATACTCGTACATTACCCGTAGGTCGCACATTAAATCCAATAACGATGGCATCTGATGCTGAAGCTAATTGAATGTCTGATTCGGTGATGGCTCCAACACCCTTATGAATGATTTTTAATTCAATTTCTTCTGTGGATAATTGCTCAATAGAATCAGCTAATGCTTCTACCGATCCATCAACATCCCCCTTTAATACGATATTGACTAATTGGAAGTTCTCTAATTGTAGTCTCCGTCCAATTTCGTCTAGGGTCAGTTGTTTTTGAGTCTTTAGGATTTGTTCTCTATCAAGCTGTTTTCGACCAGTAGCGATTAATTTGGCTTCTTTTTCATCTTCTAAAACGACGAATGTACTGCCTGTTTGTGGAGCACTATCCAATCCCAAAATAGACACCGCAGCCGAGGGTCCTGCTTGTTTTAATCGATTTCCTCTTTCATCCATCAGTGCTCTAGTTTTTCCACTGACACTCCCTACCAAAATATAATCCCCAACTTTTAACGTTCCATTTTTAATCAAGACCGTGGTTACATAACCTCTTCCTATGTCCAAATTAGCTTCGAGCACAACCCCTTCAGCATGTCGGTTAGGATTCGCTTTTAGTTCTGATATCTCAGCTTGAAGCAATACCTTTTCTAATAATTCATCAACCCCCGTTCCTTTGGTTGCTGATATTTCTTGGGATTGGTATTTTCCTCCTAAATCTTCGACAAGTAAGTTTCTTTGAGAAAGAGAAATTTTAACTTTTTCTGGATTAGCCGTTGGCTTATCAACTTTATTGATTGCAAAAATCATCGGAATATCTGCAGCTTGTGCATGATTGATGGCTTCAATGGTTTGGGGTTTGATATCGTCATCGGCTGCAATAACAATGATGGCCATATCAGTTACCTGTGCCCCTCTAGCCCGCATGGCCGTGAATGCTTGATGACCAGGGGTATCGATAAAGGTGATTTTTTTGCCATTAGGCAATATGACTCCTGAAGCTCCAATATGCTGGGTAATGCTCCCAGCTTCACCCGCAACAATATTAGATTTTGCAATATAATCTAATAATGAGGTCTTTCCGTGATCAACATGTCCCATCACGGTGACCACAGGAGGACGTGGAACCATATCAGAATCTTTGTCTTTTTGATCAACCAGTGATAATTCTCTTTCGGATTTTTCAAATTCTAATTCAACATCGTACTCTAATGCAATAAATTCTAGTTCTTCTGGCGTCAATCGTTGATTCATTGTCGCCATAATGCCATTATTCATGGCCTTGGCTATCACATCAGTGGGTGTGGTCCCTAATATAGAAGCTAATTGACTAACAGTGACATACTCAGTGACTTTGACGATTTTTTTTGTTTCCCTTTCCTGCTCTTCACGCTCTACTTGAGCTTTTCTTTCTTCAGCTCTTTTTTTGGCACGATGTTTCGCCCCCGAACCTTTTTGTGAGGCCATTAATTTGACTAAGGTTTCACTAATTTTTTTGGAAATATCTTCTTCTGATATATCTTCTTCAGTGGATTGATTGATTGTGGTCTTTTTCTTTTGTGCCACATTAAGTAGGTTATCCTCAATTGGTTTGGTACTGATTCGCCTTCGTTTACGACGAGGCTTAGAGGCCTTTTCTTCACTAGCTTTTTTATCTCGAATTTCTTTAATCTCTTTTTCTTTAGCCTTGATGTTCTCTAAATCAACAACTCTTCCCGTATCGGTGATACCTGGCTTGGGTTTCATTGATTTTTCACCTACTGTTGGTATGGCTTGGACATCAGATGAAGATTTTTCTTCAGATTTTTTTTCTTCAGATTGGGCTTTGGGCCTTTTGGGTTCTAAATTTTTAAATCCAACGAATTCCAAAGGCTTTAATGCTTTTCGTCCAACTGGCTTTTCACTTGGAAGTGAAGAACTAGGTGTCTTCTCTTCAGTTTCTTGGGTTTCTTCTTTGGATTCTGTCGGCTTTTCTAGGATTGGTACCGATGACGCATGGGTCGATGATGTGGACTGATCTTGATCAACACCATAAATTTCCTCCCTTTCTTTTTGCTTTTCTTGATAGATTTTATTTGTTTTGGCTTTCCGTTCCTTATCATCAGCAAATTCCTCTTGTAACACATCATAAACAGATTGATCAATTTTGGAATTAATCGATAGGTTTTCAATAGGATTTTGGCTTTTTTCCAAAAACTCTGCAATCGTTTGAAAAGAAATATTTAATTCTCTTAAAACTTTATTGATTCGATATTTCTTTGTGATTACTGTCATTTCTATTCGGTTTCTTTCCGCTTTTACAATTTGCTGCAAAGATATAATCCGGCGGTTTGAACTCTATCTTACTTTTCTAATTCCTCTTTTAATATCTTCATGACCTCGGTGACTGTTTCATCTTCTAAATCTGTTCTCTGACAGAGTTCCTCGAAACTTAGTTCCATCACACTTCTAGCCGTATCAAGGCCTACCTTTCGGAATTCATCAATAACCCATTCGTCAATTTCATCCGAAAATTCATTGAGCATAACATCTTCTTCAACCCCATCTCTGTAGACTTCAATTTCATAACCTGTCAATTGTCCAGCTAGTTTGATATTGGCTCCCCTTTTCCCAATAGCCTTAGAAACTTCTTGAGCGTCCAAAATCACTTCAACGGTTTTGGTTTCCTCATCAATTTTAAGATGATTGATTTTAGCAGGATTGAGAGCGCGTGAAATATACAGTTGTAAATTGTTGGTATAGTTAATCACATCGATGTTTTCATTACATAATTCACGAACAATCCCATGAATTCTAGATCCTTTCATACCGACACATGCCCCTACGGGATCAATTCTGTCATCATACGTTTCAACAGCTACTTTGGCTTTTTCTCCTGGAATGCGAACCGCTTTTCGAATGGAAATCAACCCATCCAAAACTTCAGGAATTTCTACTTCAAAAAGTTTGATTAAAAATTTGGGAGAGGTTCTTGATAAAATAATTCGGGGTTTGTTCATTCTAAGTTCAACACTTTCGATGACTCCTCTAACTTCATCTCCTTTTCGGAAATATTCTTTAGGAATTTGTTGATCTCTAGGAAGAATCAATTCATTGCCTTCATCATCAATCAAAATAATTTCTCTCTGTCTCACATGATGTACTTCCGCACTGTAGATTTCGCCTATTAAATCTTGAAATTTTTTAAATGCGTTGGTATTGTCATGTTCCAAAACTTTGGTTTTGAGACTTTGACCAATAAAGTGAATGATGCGTCTACCAAGATCATCCAGTCCAATTTCTTCGGATACTTCCTCTCCTATTTCGTAATCTGATTCGATTTTTTGAGCCTCAGATAATCCGATTTGAGTCAATTTATCTTCGATCTTATCATCCGAAACGATGACTCTGTTTCTAATGATTTCGATATCTCCTTTGGCGACATTGATGATTAAATCAAAGTTTTCATCGGTGCCATATTTACGAACTAAAGCGCTTCTAAAAACATCTTCTAGAATGGCGACTAAAGTTTCTCGATCAATTTGTTTTTCGTCTTTAAAGTCAACTATAGACTCAATCAATGTTGCGGTATCCATGGTTTTTATTTCAATACTAAAATTTATTTATACGACTTCTTTGGCTTTTATGATTTGATCATATTCAACCCATTGTCGGTGAACGACTGTTTTTTTTCCTTTTCCAATTTCTTTTTTTTCTCTAGTTTTCCATAAGAGCTCCATTGCTTGTTCATCAACTCGAGTGAGTTTTCCTTTGACTGTTTCGTTTTCATGAGTCAACACAGTCAGCTGCCTTCCAATTCTTTTGTAATACTGTCTTTTCAGAGTCAATGGAGAACCAATCCCTACCGATGTCACTTCTATGGAATAATTCAATGCACCATCGAAATGTTGTATCTGTAATTCTAATTGTTTGTGAATTCTGATACACTCTGAAAGTGTTAATCTTTGATCTGAATCGAGTACCAAGCGAATTCTATCGTCTTGGATGACCTTTAATTCAACAGCATACAAATCTCTTTCAGGCTTTAATATTTTTTCCACAATCTGTTCTATGTGATTTTTTAAATCCATCTTAACAGGACGGACTTTGGTAGTGAAAACGTCACGCAAATATAATCCAATTAGAAAATATGCCTTTCTCGATATCCAGGCGAATCGATCACCAGTGGCCTCAATCGATCTTGAATTTTGATGCATTGTACCCTTGAGTTATCGAGCCTATTCTATAATCAGATTCTTTCCCTATTGAATTCAATCATCCATTTGAAAACCGTTTGTTTTTATTTTTGCATTTGTGGATTCCTCCTATTTTTCTACCGAAGGTTTAGGCTTCGAAAAGAGCAAACCGATCCATCAAAAACCTTTTGATAAATTTTTTGACATCTTCAAAGAATTGATCACTCATACTTCTGGAGATTTTGAGGAGGCTATTGATTGGCTTCAAAAGCTCGATCAAGAGTACAAACTCACCGATGCCGATTATACCATTGATGATTTTATCGATGAATTACTCAAGAAAAATTTTATTGCGCCAGCTGAAGGAAACAGTGGATTGATTCAGGCCTTTCAAATAACTCCGAAAACTGAAAAAATCTTAAGGCAGCATGCTCTACAACAGATTTTCGGAAATCTCGAAAAATCTCGACAAGGCAATCATCGCACCAAATTCAAAGGGATTCGTTCTGAGGACTCAGGAGAATTCCGTCCTTACCAATTTGGAGATTCCGTAGAACGCATTTTATTAACCGAGAGTTTGAAAAATGCTCACGTCAGAAATGGAAATCAATCTTTTGATTTACAGCAAGAAGATATCGTGATTTCTGAAGATTTCTTTTTGACGCAAATGAGTACTGTCTTGATGATTGACATTTCACACAGTATGATTCTTTATGGAGAAGATCGCATCACGCCAGCTAAAAAAGTAGCCATGGCCCTTGCTGAATTAATCAAGACCCGCTATCCAAAAGATCATTTAGAAATTTTGGTTTTTGGTAATGATGCATGGCCTATTGAATTAAAAGATATGCCCTATCTAAAAGTTGGCCCTTACCATACCAATACAGTTGCAGGACTCCAATTGGCTATGGAATTACTCCAAAAAAGAAAAAACACCAACAAACAAATTTTTATGATTACCGATGGAAAGCCTAGTTGTCTGAAATTATCACAAGGGCATTACTATAAAAATAGTGTTGGTCTCGATGATCACATTCTTCAAAAATGCTATCAAAAGGCCATCGAAGCCAAACGGTTAAAAATTCGCATCACAACATTCATGATTGCTTCAGATCCTTATTTACGAAAATTTATTCAGCAATTGACTCTGCTCAACAAGGGGAAAGCCTTTTACACTGGTTTAGATCAATTAGGAAAAATGATATTTGAAGATTATGATGCCAATCGTAAAACATCACTTGGAACATGACCAAACCCACCATACAAACTTTAAAAGAACTCAAAGAAAGTTCCTATCAATCCAAATCCATTCAGCAGGAACTCGCTGAAAATCTAAAAAAGAAAATTTCCAAAGGTCAAAATGCTTTTGAAGGAATTCATGGATATGACCACACGGTGATTCCCAATTTAGAACGAGCCATTCTTTCTGGGCATAATATCAATCTAATGGGGCTTCGAGGGCAAGCCAAAACACGTCTGGCAAGGGGGATGACCAATTTATTGGATGAATGGATGCCCATCATTAAGGGATCGGAATTGAATGATGATCCACTGAGTCCCATCACCATAGAAGGGAACAACATCATTGACCATAAAAACGATCAAACGCCCATCGATTGGCTGCATCGTTCGGAACGTTTTTTTGAAAAATTAGCCACTCCAGATGTCACCATAGCTGATTTAATTGGAGATATCGATCCTATCAAAGCTTCGCAATTAAAATTGACTTACGCAGACCAACGGGTAATTCATTTTGGTATGATTCCTCGGGCTCATCGATGCATTTTTGCTCTAAACGAACTTCCTGATTTACAAGCTAGAATCCAAGTATCTCTCTTTTCAATTCTTCAAGAAAAAGAAGTCCAAATTCGAGGTTTTAAAATACGGCTGCCCTTGAATGTCCTTTTTGTTTTTACAGCTAATCCTGAAGATTATACCAATCGAGGAAGCATCGTAACACCTTTAAAAGACCGCATTGGTTCACAAATTTTGACGCATTACCCAAGAAGTATCAATATTGCTAAAACCATCACGCTTCAAGAAGCTCAAGTACAAAACATCACAACCGATAAAATTACCGTTCCTGAATTGGCATTAGATTTATTGGAACAAATTTCATTTGAAGCTCGAAAAAGCGAATATGTCGATAATCGAAGCGGTGTCAGTGCTCGATTAAGCATTTCAGCCTATGAAAATCTGATTTCTAACGCTCAAAGACGCTTACTCAAGTCCAAGCAAAAAACCACCCAAATTAGAATTAGTGACTTTTTAGGGACTATTTCCGCCATCAATGGCAAAATTGAATTGACCTATGAAGGAGAACAATTAGGGCCTGAAAAAGTGGCTTTTGAATTGATTAATCAATCCATCAAAACTCTATTGCCGAAACATTTCCCACCGATTAAAAAGCTGACAAAGACACAAGAAAAAGACCCCTATGATTTTCTAATCCATTGGTTTATGGAAGACCATCAAATCGAATTGACCGATCAAATGAACGACACCAAAAGAAAAAAAATCATCAGCAGTGTTCCTGGACTTGAAGAGTTTTTATTGAATGAATCTAAAAAATTGGATTCAAAAGATGTTTTATTCCATGCTGAATTTCTCTTGTGGGGCATCAGCGCTCATAAAAAAATCAGCAGATACCAAATTCAAGGTGGGCATCGTTTTAAAGATTCCATTGGTAGTTTTATCAACCGTCTTTAAGTGAAAAATTCCTTTA
>JAPORT010000071.1 GCA_026710085.1 Flavobacteriaceae bacterium
TAGAAAATGCAAACTCTTAAGATAAGATTCGGACTTCGGTTGCATCATCTATTATGATACTAAATGAGCGTTTAACTTTTTTATCTAATAAATGCAAAACAATCTTCCCATCTTCCTCGTCTTTACCCAAAATTTCAAGTAGCGCGTCATGATATAGATGATGGGAATTTTCCAAAAAATCGAATTGAGTTCCAATTTTCAAATTTTGAATTATTAATGGATCTGCGATGATATTCGAAGGTTTCGTAAGGATTTGTACTTTGGTTACATCGTCGACTTTGGCTCTTGGTAATGGCAAGTTATTTTTTAAATCCATCAGATAAAAATACACATCACCATTAGACAACAATCCTTCTTTACTTAAAATTTCTATAATCGTATCTTTATAGAATACATCATTGTTTTTAAAGAAACTTAACCGAGTCCCAGTTTTTAACTTTTCAATTTCTAATTTATCTGTGATAACCCTCATAAGACACTATTTTTGAATTAAGCACTACATACTTCACCATACGAATCTAAAAGTAATTGATTCATATGTTATTGTTTTCGATTCTTGACAATGAATATCTCAACTGCTCAAGAAAGGTTTGTTTTTTGAACACCTACATCTCAACTGCTCAAGAAAGGCTTATTTTTGACCACCTGAAAAACAAATATGCATAGTCGAATTCTTAATAATTATAGAAAACATGATTATACTCCATTAGATCGACTTCCTATAAAATTTAATTTTTTCACGCCCGAAATTGTGAGATACACGACTGAGGCAAATATTGCGTTATCGAAGTTAAATGGATTTATTACATCACTTCCTAATATTGATATTCTTTTAAACAATTTAAGTATTCAAGAATCTCAAAGCAGCTCTGCAATAGAGAATATTGTAACCACTAATGATAAAATATATCGTTCCTTAGCTTTAGACGGTCGCAAAAGCCCTGAGATTAAAGAAGTTCTCACTTATCGTAAAGCCTTATGGTCTGGATATGATTATATCAAAACCAATCCTTTAGATCGAAACGCTTTTGTTCAAATCACAAAAACCATTAAAAACAATGATGATGGTATTCGAGATGGTCAGGGAAGTACGCATTTAACTGATGGTGCCGGTCGTGTTATTTATACACCACCACAAGAAAAGAAAGAAATTGATGTTTTATTACAAAATTTAGAAGATTATATCGAACAGAATGATGACCTAGACTCTTTGGTTAAAATGGGGATTATCCATTATCAATATGAATCCATTCATCCGTTTAAAGATGGTAACGGTCGATCGGGAAGAATCATCAATATTTTATACTTACTCAAACAAAACAAATTAGAACATCCTGCTTTATACTTAAGTCGTTATATTTTCAATAGCAGACAAGAGTATTATCGTGGCTTCGAAAAAGTCAGACAACAACAAGATTGGAATGCTTGGACGATTTACATGTTAAATGGTATTCGAGAAACCGCTAATTACACTTATCAACAAGTACGAGATATTCATGAATTGCAGTTAGCCACTCAGAAACTAATCCATACATTACCTCTAAAAAACATCGATGTTGAGAATTTTACAAAAACTTTATATACTCAACCTTATTCTCGAGTTAAAAATTTCGTAAGTGATAAAATTAAATCTAAAAACACGGTCATGCGATATTTAGATATATTAGTAAAAACAGGAACTTTAGAAAAAGAAACAACAAAATATGGTTTCATCTATAAGAATGTTCCTTTAAGTTGTGCATTAAGACAAACAGAAATGAATCGTTCTTTATTTGATCTATTGAATCAATACGGATATAAAAAATTCAAAAATTAATGAATAACATTGTTGATCGTATTGATGAAAAAAGCAAAAAATATAAAAGTCTAAAAGGATTCAACGGCCATCAATCAGTTGAGCTTGAAACCTCCACACTTGACTACATAAATACTATGCTAATAAGAATTGTAATTTTGGTTTGATTTTGCTTTCAAATTAATAAAAAAAAAGACTTGAGGAGTTAAAAACCTTACAATTAGAATTATGGCCATTAAAACAGCTTAAAATACTATTAGATGTTGATATTAGAATAAATGATCTTAAGAGATTAGAGTATTCTAAAAGCAATCTTCGGTATTATATTGATTTTGGATATAAAATTCGAATAACGAATAAGGTAAGGAAAGACACCACCTATTTATTTCAAACTAAAAGGTATATAAATCAACAAAAACGTTTTTTGAGAATACTATAGATAACATTGAGATAGTCAAATCAAATAAGAGAAAACAAACTAGAGCCACTTACCTTCAAAGAATTAGAAAAGACCAATCAATTACAATGATTTTTTAATTACTAGCACAACAGATGAAAGAAAAAGGTAAAAACTTTATCGAATCCATCATCGATAAGGATCTCAACAATGGACTATCATCCCAAAAGTTGAGATTTCGATTTCCTCCGGAACCTAATGGTTACCTACATATAGGCCATATAAAAGCTATTGTATTAAATTTTTCATTGGGTCAGAAATATAATGCTCCAGTCAATTTAAGATTTGATGATACCAACCCCATTAAAGAGGACGCTCTGTACATTGAAGAAATAAAAAAAGATATCAACTGGTTGGGGTATCAATGGGATCAAGAATGCTATGCCTCGGACTATTTTGAACAATTATATCAATGGGCTCATTTGCTGATCGATAAAGGTCTGGCTTATGTTGATTCTCAAAGTTCAGAAGAAATAGCTCAGCAAAAAGGAACCCCAACAAGACCAGGAATTCCAAGTAAAGACAGATCACGTCCCATCCAAGAAAACAAAGAACTTTTCACACAGATGAAAGAAGGAAAGTTTGAACAAGGAAGGTATGTTTTGAGAGCTAAACTTTCGATGGATAGCCCAAACATGCTCTTACGTGATCCCGTTATTTATAGAATCATCTATGCCACCCATCCAAAAACCAAAGCCCAATGGTGTATTTATCCCATGTACGATTGGACTCATGGTCAAAGCGATTTTATTGAACAGGTCAGTCATTCATTGTGTTCTTTGGAGTTTATGCCCCACAGAGCTTTGTACAATGCGTTTTTAACCGCCATTTTACCTCAAGAAAAAGACCTGCCATTTCAAAGGGAATTTTCAAGGTTGAATGTGGCTTATAGTATGACGAGTAAGAGAAAAATTCAAAAATTGATATCACTGGGTTATGTCGATGGGTGGGATGATCCGAGACTGCATACCATTTGTGCTCTCCGCAGAAAAGGGTACACACCGCAATCTTTAAAACGTTTTGTAGAATTAGCTGGGGTATCCAAAAGATCAAAAGTCATTGGATTGCCGTTATTAGAATATTGTATTCGAGAAGATTTGAATTTGCATGCAGAAAGAGTGATGGCCGTCATCGATCCCATAAAACTAACGATAGTTAATTATGAAGAGCTTTATTCAGAAGACATCACATTCGAAAAGAATCCACAAAAGCCAGAATTAGGCCATCAAAAAGTTCGGTTTTCAAGAGAGTTATACATTGAAAGATCTGATTTCATGGAAACCCCACCAAAAAAGTTTTTTCGATTATCCATTGGCAAACAAGTGAGATTAAAGGGAGCTTATGTGGTACAAGCCGAATCGGTCATCCAAGACCAAAAAGATAATGTTGTGGAAGTTCGGTGCATTTATTATCCTGATTCTAAAAGTGGTCAAAGCAACGGTGAAAGCGATTATAGTCATATAAAAGCCACCATTCATTGGCTATCAGTTCAAGATGCCATTGATGCAAAAGCCAATGTTTTTGATCGATTGTTGCTTTCAGATGATGTCGATAGCCAAAAAGAAACCGACTATCAGGAATTGATCAACCCCAATTCTAAAAAAACGATATCGATTAAAATTGAAAAAAGTCTTGCCAATGCTATTGAGGGAAATCAATATCAATTTTTAAGGATGGGATACTTCACGGCTGACAAAGGTTTCGATAAAGAAAACCGAATATTCAACAAAACCGCCACCTTAAGAGATTCCTACAAACCTTAGTTGTTCGTTTTTTCATCATTTGGATTGGATGTAATTCGTTTGTTTTTTTTCTTTTCGGTATCCCCTTTTTTTATAGCCTCTCCAATTTGATTACTAGCCGTAAATGATGCCACCATATTGTTCAACATATCACTACCTGCCTGAGGCGTATTCGGCAGAAGTATCAAATTGGTTCCTGTTTCCGACCCTATGGATTGTAGCGTATCATAATGTTGTGTGACAACAATTAAGGCAGAAGCTTCTTGAGAATTGATCCCCACGGTATTCAAGACTTCGACAGACTCTTCCAAACCACGAGCAATTTCTCGTCGTTGATCAGCAATTCCCTTCCCTTGTAAGCGTTTACTTTCTGCCTCAGCTTTAGCCTTTTCAACAATAAAGATTCGTTCAGCATCGCCTTCAAATTGAGCGGCCACTTTTTTTCTTTCTGCAGCATTGATTCGGTTCATAGCACTTTTCACTTCTTCATCAGGATCGATGTCCGTAACCAATGCTTTGATGATATCATACCCATAATTGACCATCGCTTCATTTAACTCTCCTTTGACAGCCAAAGCAATATCATCTTTCTTCTCAAAGACATAATCAAGTTTCATCTTGGGGACAACAGCACGAACCACATCAAAAACATAAGAGGTGATCTGTATTTCTGGATTGTCTAGTTTATAGAAAGCATCTCGCTCTCTTCCTTTGACCACTTTGTACTGAACTGACACTTTGAGCTTGACAAAGACATCATCTTTCGTTTTGGTTTCCACCAACACATCGAGTTGGAGAATTCGCATGCTAATGCGTCCCACAATTCGATCAACAATGGGAATTTTAACACGTAACCCAGCGTTTCGGATGGCGACAAACTTTCCGAATCGCTCGATGACCGCCACCGTTTGTTGCTTGACGGTAAATAAAGCGCTAAATGAAAGAATGAGTATTGCTGCAACAGTGATTAATAACGAATAATCTCCCATAGTTAATTGATTTTAGAGGTTATGGATTTAGTATGTTGAACTCGTTTGATTAAAGAGTCTCTTGAAACAAAGTTAATGATATCAAATAAGTCAGGACCACTCAATTGGCCGACTATAGTGATTCTTAATGTTTGCATCATAATACGAAGTGGAATATTCTTGGATTTTGCCCATTTGAATATGTTTTTTTTGAATAGGGACGCGTTTTCTTTAAAATCAAGTGCCGATTGAAAGTAATCTAAAATAGCACCCCAGTGTTCGGTATAAACCTTTTGAGCTTCGTTTAAATTGATTTGTGGTTCTCGAATGAAAACATGAGTTTCTCTAACTAAATCAGCTCCAATTTCAATGCGGTTTTTTATCAAACTGATGATGTTTTCAACATCTGAAGGAGGATAAGTTTGGTATAGTTCTGTAAGAAAAGAATCAAAGTGATTTAGAATTTCTGAAGGAGATAAACCCGAAACGTGTTGGTGATTGGTCCATTTTAGTTTATCAAAGTCAACAACTGCTGGGTTTTTTTGCAAACCATCGATGGTGAAATCTGGAATTGTTTGATCCATTAAAAATATTTCATTCCTTTTGGATAAATTGGGGGGACTCCATCCTAGCAAGGCTAAATAATTGATAATAGCATGAGGTAGGTATCCCCGTTCTTTTAAACCAGCAAACTCTTCCCACTGCAATGCAAAAATGGGATAGCCGTTTAAAATGGCATCGCGTTTGGAAATTTTCCCCTTTTTATCGGGCCTTAATAAAAGGGGTAAATGCAAAAATTGGGGAGCTTTCCAACCAAAAGCATCATAAATCACATGGTGTATAGGCAAAGAAGGTAACCACTCTTCACCTCGAACCACATGGGTGGTCTTCATTAAATAGTCATCAACGATATCGGCCAAGTGATAGGTTGGCCATCCATCTCGTTTTAATAATACTTTATCTTCGAGTGTTTGAGTTTCCACCGTAATGATTCCTCGAAGCTCATCGACTACCTCAAATGGTCTTGACTGGTTTACTTTGAGCCGAACAACGAAGTTCTCTACATCCACGTCATCGATAGAACGAATGTTTTGGTATTTATGATAAATCGATTGAGGATTTAACGAATTGGCGAGTTCTTTTCGATTGGATTGGTTGTACAAAAAAGATTTGTCCTTATCTCGAAGTTGTTTTAACTCTTCAGACGTGTCAAAAGCGACATAGGCTTTTTTATCTTTCAAAAGAACATCGATATGTTTTTTATAGATATCGAGACGCTGGCTTTGACGATAGGGGCCATATGGACCACCAATGGTTGGGCTTTCGTCAGGGGGAATGCCTAGCCAATTTAGTGAATCAACAATGTGTTTTTCGCTTTCAGGATGGTATCTTGAACGATCCGTATCTTCAATTCTTAAAACAAACGTTCCTCCGGTAGATTGAGCAAATAAATAATTAAAAAGCGCTGTGCGAATCCCACCTAAATGCAAGGGACCCGTGGGACTCGGTGCAAAACGAACTCTTGGTTTCATGAGGTAGCAAATGTAATGTGTGCTCTGATATCTAATGCGTACTTTTGGAATCGTTTAATTTTGCATCATCGAGTGATGGCTATTAAACTTCAAAACCTTCCTGAGGAAATCAACGAAAAACAGTTGATAAAAAACATCAAAAAGTTTGTCACAAAACATGGCGGAAATATTGAAAAGTTAGAAATCCATTTTGTTCCAAGAGAGCGAATGGATCAAGTACATAAGATGTTTTTAGATGATGATGAAACTGATACCATGACGTTTAATTACGGAACTAAAGAAAAGATCATTACAGAATCTTTTATTTCTCCATGGTTTGTAAAAAGATCGGCCAAAGAACGAAACACACCATATTTCCAAGAGCTACTGAGGGTTGTTGGACACAGTGTATCGCATGGCTTAGGACATAAAGATGATACGCCTCATGAAAAAAAGATAATGACATGTCTAGAAGATGAGTTCATCGAATTATTTCAAATCCCAAAAACATAAAGTTGTTCCACGTGGAACAACCGTAAGTTTGGCCGCTTCTAGTCCGATTTCTTTTTGACAGGTCTCTTAACTCTCTCTTTTTTGATGTTTATTGCTGATTGATGAGCAAAGAACTTTTGAAATGGCCTTGGAAAAGTCATCATAATAGCGAGTCATTTGTCGGTAGAGATTTTAACTCAAGAGAGGCTTAATCGAGTCAAAGCCGACTTTGAGGATCATCGAAGAAAGCCCCCGATGGATCCGAATAAAACTCGGTGATTTACTTGATGGCTTCTTCGGTGAATCATCATCGAACATTTTTTTCGCGCTTCGGCTATCCGGTTATCAAAATCATTGGTGATGATAGTAGGCTTTCTTTTGTCATGTTCGGTTAATGATTTGACGAATTTCTTTATCGTATTTCTCAAAAAGATTCTTTCATCGTGTCCTCTAAGGTTATGCCTTTTGTTCGGAGACCGATTCATCTATAACTTATGTTAATCTGCTTTGGAAAGATGATTCAATCATTCCATCATTTGTTTTCCAAGCCGAATGGTGAGAAACAAAATACCATCATCGCGTCTAAGTCACAACACCAAATGGGTTGTTTTTTAGCCACGAATTGCAGAAAGCAATTCTTTTCTATGGATAGTTTCGATTTTAGACTTATCATAAATCCTCAATAAATACAACTTTTCTTTTAGTGAGACAACGTATGTCATCACGCGGATACTTTCTCTTTTACCCCCGCCTTTTTAGATCTTATAAGCATCTTACCTTATAACAATCCACACCTATGTAGTCGCTCCTTAAAAAGTCTTTTTTAGCGGTTACCGTTCTATTATTTTGATGATCGAAGTTCTTTGAACTGAACATGAAGCCCCTCTGAAAAAGTAAAAAAGAACATCTTGGACTCATGGTTCCATGAATTTCTTCAAATGCCACCCTGTAGCAGCCATAGAGACATTCATCGTTGGCGATGGGGTGCCCATCAGATCATTTTCTTGCAGACGATGTTCTGTTTTGAGATGGCC
>JAPORT010000146.1 GCA_026710085.1 Flavobacteriaceae bacterium
CAAAGGTCTCATGCAGTTATTTGTTTACGATTCCTTGTATAAACACCCTCAATGGATTTAAACCTTATTTCCAATAAACTGGGTGGAAGACCGGTCTCGAACCGGCGACCTCTAGAACCACAATCTAGCGCTCTAACCAACTGAGCTACAACCACCGTTTGAGCTGGCAAATTTAATTTTTTGCCTGATGAATATCAATCATCCTAAACGAAAAATTTTATTGTTCGATTTCTTTTGGGTAAATAATGTGATTTTTTCTCCTAATGTAGTCCAAGAGATTGATTAAGTCCAAACTATTTTGATGAGACCAACGGTCACTCTGTCTTTTGTTTTGTCTCAAACATTGATGACATTCAACAATTTGGTGGGTATATCCGATTCCTTGGGTTTTCAAATTGAAGGTATCAGAATGGCCATTGTGGTCCGTAATAGTTATAGCTGGTGGGTTGTGCCACTGATGAGCAAGTCGTATCTCTCCTTTTGTTCCACAAATTTCAGCAATCATTTGTTCGTGATTTAAAAATCCACAGTGAAGAATAGCTTGAGCTCTTTTATATTGGAAAATCATGGCCGTTTGGAGGTCAATCCCATCATTTGATAGAGTTGAGGTTGAATGAATTTTTTGGGGTTCTCCCAAAAACAAATACGTTAAAAAAACGCAGTAAATCCCGATATCTAATAAAGATCCCCCACCCTTTTGTGGATTGAATATTCTTGATTCTTTAGATCGATTCATTCCATTGAAATTAAAAGATGCATTGATATAGGTGATTTCACCAATGGCTCCTTGGCCGATTAGATCAAAAGATTTTTGAATCAAAGGATTAAATCGGGTCCAAAGCGCTTCCATCAAAAAAACATTCTTCTTTAGAGAGAAGTCAATCATTTTAATGACTTGGGACTGATTCATAGCAAGTGGTTTTTCACATAGTACCGATTTACCAGCTGCCATCGCATCAATACTATGTTGGGCATGATGTGGATGTATGCTTGCGATATAGATGATGTCAACATATGGGTCACTGAATAAATCTTGATAGTTTCCATAGTACTTTTCAGCTCCGTATTGAATGGCAAAAGATTTAGCTCTTTCCAAAGAACTAGAGCCAACAGCAACTAATTTAGAATCTTTGACATGCTTGAGATCTTGGCAAAACTTATGCGCTATGTTTCCAAGTCCTAGTATTCCCCATTTGATTTTAGTCATTTTTTTTGTAACTTTTATTGAGTTATGAAGTCCTACCTGAAGAACTTCAATATACAAACGATAACATGAAAAAAATAATTATTCTGACTTTTACACTTTTTACTACTCTTTCTTTTGGTCAAATGATTACCATTTCAAAAGAATATGATGAGCCTGGAATGGTATCTATTTATGATGAACAAGACAATATCATTGAAAAAATCATCATAGACGGCACTAAAAAAAATAGAAAAGAAATAAGAAAAAAGCTTGGTCCTCATATGTCAAAACTTTTTAATTACAAGGACTTTAAAAATGCTAAAAAAAATACCAAAACAACCAAGATTTCAAAAAGAGATAGTTTGCCAAAAATGGGGATACTACCTCCTAATTACCACATCATAGATGACTTTGATACGGAGATCATTACCGAACTTCCTCCTATGGATGCTTACGAGAGTGTTATCAACTCTGATTCTACAACGAATCGAGCATTAAAAACTAAAATTCAAATAAAAATTCTTAAAAAAGATAGTTTATTGATTTGGCCTTCAGAATCAACTGGAATCTATCAAATTATTGAGGATCAATTTGGTGATCAATTGATTGACTGGTTGGAATCACTGACAAACCAATCCAATAGTTCAAGCAATGACGAGAGTCAATTTGGAATTCATCAAATTGAGATAGATGGTGCAAATAATGATTTAATTATAGAAATCATTGACGACTCTTTCAGCGATCAAATAAATCCTGATCGAATACAAGCACTTGAAGATCAAATTGAATTATTGAATAAAAAATTAGATTCAATGAAAAAAGGACATGACGAAAATGTTATGAATGAACTCGTCATTCGAGTTCGAGAATCAGTGCGGCAATTGCTTGAAACATATAATTTGGATGCAACAAGTCAATAAGATGAAAGATAGTATCCTGATTTTAATGTCACTCTACTCTTAAAATAGCAAACAATTTAAATCTCCAATAGCCAACGGTTGTGGAGAGGTATACCCTTCCCCTGCCTCAGTTCCAACTAACCTTCCAAAGTTAATCGCTCTAGCCTCCATCGAACTTAAAAAATTAGGTTTGCTTATAGGAGTTACTATAGTGTTGTTTTTGGTGTTAAAAAATTGACTTTTATGAGCTTTAATCGATAGAACTTTAACATCTAAATAGCCTGATATATCGATGATGATATCTGGAGAAATATCGTTCCACTGAATATACTCCAAAATGATTTTTGGACGCCAAGGTGTTAAACTTTCTCCACGATCATCAGGAATTTCAATTTTTTTTAATCCACTAAGAAAGCAACTGTCATGGATTAACTGGTTTGAATTTTGATGATCAATATGACGATCTCGATGTGCTGTGCTCAAAACAATGTTAGGTTTGTATTGGCGAATTTTTTGAATCACTTTGAATTTACTTTTTTTATCATTTGAAATAAAACCATCTTCTAGTTCCATATTCAATCGACATTGTACGCCTAAAATATCTGCCGCTTTTTGAGCTTCAATATGTCGTGTTGGTACACTTCCCTTGGTTGAAAGTTCTCCTCTAGTTAAATCAATAATACCAACGGATTTCCCTTGCGCAACTGATTTTGCTATGGTTCCACCGCATCCTAATTCAACATCATCTGGATGGGAACCAAAAGCGAGGATATCTAATTTCACAATCGAGCTTTTTCGATGGCTTGATGGAGATCTGATTTTAAATCTTCCAGATTTTCAATTCCCATTGAAAAACGCACTAGTTGATCGCCAATGCCTTGTTGCTTTCGTTCATCATCAGTCAACAAAATATGGGATGTCATTTTAGGAGAAGAAACGCCACTTTCCACTCCCCCCAAACTAACAACAGGTTTTATAATTCTAAGAGATTTAAAAAATGTCTTCAGATTAATGTTTTTATCTAAATCGAATGAAAGCATGGCTCCATACCCTTTCATTTGTTTTTTTGCAAGTGCATGTCCGATATGGGTTGTTAAACCAGGATAATACACTCTAATAACCCATTTCTGTTGGGTTAGATATTCTGCAAGTTGTTGTGCATTGTTAGTTTGTTTCCCAACTCGTAGAGAAAGTGTTTTGATACTTCTTTCTAACAACCATACGGTATTATCCGCTAATGAGGCTCCAAAATTTTTCGCGAAATCTCTGATTTTGGAAATTCTTTCATGGGTGCTTAAAAGAATCCCGGCACATAAATCACTGTGGCCACCAAGATACTTCGTTGCACTATGCATTACAATATCAATTCCATAGTCAATAGGATTTTGATTTACTGGAGATGCAAATGTGTTATCGATTAATGACCATAAGTCGTATTTTTTTGAAATACGAGCAATCGATTTTATATCGATTATCTTGAGTAAAGGATTGGAAGGCGTTTCAATGAAAATCCCCTTCGTATTGGGTTTTATAGCTTTTTCAAAAGCTAATAAATCAAAAGAAGAAACAAAAGTATAATCGATATTGTATTTAGAAAATTCATCACGAATCAAATTGGTCGATCCACCATAAAGATCTTGTTGTACTACCAAGTGATCTCCAGCTTTTAAATGTGAAAATAAAATAGCAGTGATAGCAGCCATTCCAGAGCTTAAAATCAATCCTTCTTCAGCATTTTCTAAAGAAGCAATTTTTTGAGCTAGCCCAATTTGGTTTGGTGTGGTAAAATATCTAGGATAACGACCAATTTTTTGATCTAAAAACCCATAAGCTGATGAGGTATATATGGGAGAGACAGCACTATTGTAAACTTTATCTTCTAAATTCCCTGTATGCACACATCGAGTTTCAAAACCATGGTGATGCTTCATTCAGATTCAATCCAGTTGATAATTTTAGGATCATCTGGTTCCGTACTGTGGTGAATGACATCAATTAACTTTCCTTCTTGATTAATCAAATATTTTTGAAAATTCCAGTTGACTTCTGAATCCATAATCCCATTTTTTGATTTAGAGGTCAAAAACTGATATACAGGATGCTGATCATCACCTTTGACTGAAATTTTAGCCATCATGGGAAATGAGACACCATAGTTTTCTTGACAAAATAGAGCTATTTCTTTATTGGTACCAGGCTCTTGTTCCCCAAAGTTATTGGCAGGAAAACCAACGATGACAAAATCAGAACTTTGATATTTTTCAAAAAGAGCTTGAAGTTTTTCATATTGTGGTGTCAATCCACATTCAGATGCTGTATTAACCAACATTACTTTTTTTCCCTGAAGAGATTGAAAGTCAAACGAATCACCATAGAGATCTTCAACTTGAAATTGATGTATTGAATGATTATTAGTTATTTGAGAATGGTTCATAAAAGATATAATTAAGAAAATGATTAAAAAAATTGTTTTCATCTCTGGGGTTTTTAATTCTGGAGGTTTCAATATCATGCGATTTCGGCAGTTAGACCTTCATCTGTCAATTGATTTTTAATGGTTTTAAGTTGTTCTAATGTGCCAGACTTAACATCACATTTACCATTATAATGAACGATGAGGGTACACTGCTCAGCTTGAATTTGGGAATGATGACAATATTGAATCAAACAATGGATGACGTGGTCAAAAGTGTTGAAATCATCGTTATAAAGAATGAGACTAAGTTTATCTGTTATGACATTTTGTTCTAGTTTAATCTCTTCAGGTAATTTAACGGTACTCAATTGAAAATTTGTATTAACGAGATTTAAAACCTTTGCTTGAATAAGCAACAAAATTAAAGAAATCTCGACTCATGCTTTGACTTTTTTATAATAAGGTTTTCTAAAAATTTGGCATGAACATTGCCGGCATGAATTTGCCATTTTGAAGTCATAAATCAAGGTTTTGTTGAACTGCCAATTAGTTCAGTCGTTTCTCAAAAGAAGTTACATTTCTGTCTCTCACATATCGTATTGATGCTAATTTGCGTTTTAAATTACTTTTCAAAGTTAGGACATAATCTTGGTGTTTTATAATACATCTCTTTGATTTAAAGCCAATAAGAGTAAAACCGAGTACATATGATATAGAATACAAATTGGTATTAGTTATTATTCTTATTGAAAAACTTATCCATCAATAAATAGGAGTTCACAAAGTTTGACATGTCGCGACTAACTATGGGGGATTTTTCTTGTTTACTTTCTTTACGTTTAAAAACACTATGAAGTAAAAACAACAAGATGGCTGCTATTGTAGTAATGGGAAGGAGAATTAATAAGAGAATGAGATAATTAATTTTTGTGTAATCAAATTGGGTCAGTATCTTATTTAAAATCAAAGCTTCGATAAAAAATATAATTCCAACACTTATAATGACAAACCAAATCGTTCTCTTTCTAGATGATATTTGATGATTTTCAAATTTTTCACTCGAATACCCTAAATCTGTATCAGAATCTCCCTTAACTTTTTTATCCATATTCTAAGCAACACTTTCTCTCTTTTTTATAAAATCTCTTCTGATTGATTTATTAGGAATGGTTCTATCTGGCGAATATCGATGAAAAACCTTATACCACGATTCTCCTTTTTTATGAGTTAGTGAAATAAGTTCATAATCATCGAATGACTTATAATAGTCATAAACTTCCTGTATCAAATTTTTTGAATCAACATCGATTTCTACTTTCTCAGGACATTGTTGCTTTATTGTGTTTAAATTTTCTTCGCGAATGACAGATCTAAATAGAAAATAAACAGAGGGAATGACCGGACCATATCTCCACGCTTCAACTTTTTCTTTAATAAGAGGTCTATCTAAATTAGCTAAAGACCAAGCATGTGAAAGATATACTAATTTCACTAATCTTAAAATAGACAAACGTTTTTTATTTTTTTCAGCTATTTCAATAAGATGGTTTGATATGTTACACGCATCATAAGGTGGTTGATGTTTTACATTACTTGCCATATTTAGAGAGATACGTCAATTATCTATGTAGACAATAACTGAGCCCAAAGTTATAAAGATTGTAGGTTATCAAATCAATTTTTATTGGAAAATTTTTTTAGACATTACCATTTGAAGTGTAACCCATTTTTAGGACAGCTATTGGATTCAGAATCTGAGCTAATTATGTAAAATTATGATTAAAAATTATGCTTCAACATAGTAACTAATACCAAATTCTAAGCTATGAATATCTTGTTTGAAGTTAGGAAACCATTATCATGTTTCGTGCTGTAATAGTCCTCTCAATTGAGAAACTAGGAGAAGAGACAATCCTTTCATGTAAAATACACATAAGAATAGTTATTCGAAAACTCCGAAAAATGATTCGAGAAAATAATTTTTATCTGTTATGCTTGTATCTTAAATTCAACAAATGTTAACGCGTATCAAATCTCCTAGTGACTCACTATATTGTATAGCATATATTTAGTTGATGAATTGTTTAATTACATCTTTGATTACAATTTAAAAAATCAGGTTGTTTGTTGGAATTCAATACGCATGTGGCTAACAAACAACCAGTTACTTGATCGAAATCTCAACCACTGATGTCTTGATTGAAAGAATTTGCCAATCTGAATATTCTGCTCATATTCGTCACAAGACCAACATTCCACTCTCCAATATCTTGATTGAACGAGGTGGCTCCTTCAAACATCAATGACATATCGGTCATGCTACTGACATCCCAGTCACCAATGTCTTGATTGAAAGCAGTCGCATTAAAAAACATTTGGAACATATTGCTAACATCCCAATCACCGATGTCTTGATTAAAGGATGTTTTAGTAGCGAATAACGCACTCATATCGGTCACTAATGTGGTGCATTTGGCATCTGTATTGTCTGCTGCGACTAATGTTTTGAGCGATGCATTATCCACAATGGTGTATAGGGTGCCATCAACGGTGGCTTTTTGTCCTACATACTCGGAAGGATTTTGAATGATGGGATTGATGATGACGGTGATGCCATTGCTATGTTTGATGAGTAAGGGTGGACAGGTATCCTCGATAGGAATTTGCGTGCCTCGATAATCTTTGGTTTGCGGCAATGGATTGTATGCTTCCGTTTCCTCCTCTTCTTCCTTCTCAACGAGAGTGTAAGAAGTAAAGTCTGGAAGAAAGGATGCGGGCAAGCTTGCATTGGTGGCAAAATGATGACAATCCGTGACTTGATCCACCACCCAATGACCGAGATTTTGTTCGAAAACACGTGCATTTTCGAACATCTGCCGCATATTGGTGACTTGACTCACGTCCCAAGGCCCAATATCCTGATTGAATGATGAAGCTCCTTGAAACATTTTACCCATGGTGGTCACCCCACGGACATCCCATGAAGCAATGGCCCCATTGAAATCCGATTCCCCACGAAATAAATTCCGTAGGTTGTCCATAAAAGTGGTATTGATGTGTTCTAAAGCAGCCCAGTTTCCTTGATTCACAAACTCTCGAAGCATCTACTGGGTCTACCATGAGGATTTCTGTGATGCTTCCATCGTCCCTTCTCAAGGGCATCCGCTGCCCTATCAAGGCTTTTCCCCAAGGATGATTGCGAATGCTGATGCCATTGGCATCAAGATATAAGGGACTGGCCATGCCCACTAGGGCGGAGATGGAACAGTCTTGGGTCACCACCACATCAATCCGTTGCTCTGAGGCATCCCAAGTCCCGCAATCGCTTTGCCATTGCTGCAGCTCAAAGCGTTTTTCTAAAATCACTTCAATGGAAACGATCTTTCCTTGGGTGGCGGTGATGGTGATGAGTGGTGCTGTTGGTGTGGGTTCAGTGGTGACTGAAAAACTGCAGGCCAAAAGGTTCAAGAGCACACTCCAAACCACATACCCCACCC
>JAPORT010000150.1:0-25389 GCA_026710085.1 Flavobacteriaceae bacterium
CGGATGAATCCGATCGAGTGGTAACGGCGTGGCAAAGGGGACTGACTGGCATTGAGATCGTTGATGCTGGCATGAGAGAGCTCTATACCACTGGATTGATGCACAATCGGGTGCGCATGATTGTGGCCAGTTTTTTGACCAAGCATCTTTTAAAGCATTGGAAAATCGGTCTCCAATGGTTTGAAGAACATTTGATTGATTGGGACCCTGCATCTAATGCCTTGGGATGGCAGTGGGTTGCAGGATGTGGCCCTGATGCAGCCCCTTATTTTAGAGTCTTTAACCCTCTCCTTCAGCGAGAACGCTTTGACAAAAACGGTTACTATTGTCATCAATGGATTGCTGAAATAAATCATCAACCGCCACCACAAGCTTTAGATTATTTCAGGGCCATCCCCAAAAGTTGGAAATTATCCCCTAGTGGAGATTATCCCATGCCCATCATTGACTTATCCATAGGAAGACATAAGGCATTGGAAGCATACCAACAATGGAAAAATCAGATTTCTTGATTTTTTAAGGCCTATCACTTTTTAGTATAGAATATCTGCTATTTTCAATTCATTATTTCAGAAAATCATTTAGTTGAAGGCCATTTATAGCTCGTGGTCTAAGCAACTCTTTACATCGCTTTGGTTTTATTACTTCAATTTACATTCTCCAAAATACTTGAATTGGCTTATATGCTGAGTTCCAAACCCGATGTTGGTAATAGCTCGTTAGCTCCCCCCCCCTTTAGCTTAAAAAAATAACAGCAATATTTTGAATTAATAAAAAAACGCTACATTTCCCCACAGTTTTAAACCGCAATCCGATTAAACTGATATTCAAAAAAATGGGGGGGGGTAGAATCATCAATCCAACTTCTTCTAAGGGGTAATTTCTTTCTCTATACTAAGAACTTAGACTTAAAACCTTTTACACAGTCTAGGTCGACACAATCGGAGTATTCCCAAATTTTGGTTCGTTCCAGTAGGTTTCTGCTAGATTTTTATTCAATGTGGTTTTACTATAACAAAAACTCCAACCGATTAATAACTTATACATGAAACCCTTAAATTTTTACTTTATAAGACACTTATTGTTTGCAATAAAAATTGTTTTTGTTTCAGCATCTTGTTCCAATGACGATATAAAAAGTGATACTTTAATGAAACATAACCATGGAATAACAATTACAATAAATCCTCAATCCGTCCAGGATAATTTAATTGGAAAACGAATAGATTTTGAAGGGTAAACATACTAATTGTTGATGAGGATATGTTGAGACAAATGATTAAAGATAATGCTGATGTCTGGTTAGCTGTAACTTCATTAGTATCTAATATGGATGTTTTGTTTTATGGTGCTAGTTCCTTTAACCAAGATATAAGTAGTTGGGATGTAAAAGAGGTGAAAACGTGTACTTCTTTTGGCAATAAGCTACCTGATGAGTTTTTACCAAATTTTGAGAATTGCAACCCACAAAATCTGAATTAATAATGGTTCTATCCACACAGTTCAGGATAGAATCGATTTTTGCTGCCTTGAAGAGGCTCGATCACTCGAGTTTCAAACTTGAAAGTATACCAATGGCCTGCTTTAGCCCGGGGGAACTTAAAGTGATTGGATGCCTTGAGAATCCGTGTACGAGGTACCCGACAACGGACAGACGTCTTGTGTTCATAGTGGTCCAAATAACGCCATTGACAAACTTAATAATAATCGTCAAGACGCCTCCTTCACCAAAACGCTTGACTTGGTAAATATGATGGGCTCTAACCCGACATATAATGGCTCGTTGAATTTATCCCCACCTTTAGCTCAAGTAGCATTATAGTAAAGTTTTGACATCGGATAAATGCTAACTTCGCAACTAGGTTGTCTAGATTCAATCCGATACTAGAATTCTAAAAAAATAAGGGGAGGGGAAGCATGGCAATATTTTAAAAATTTGAAATAAACATAGATGAATGAAAGACCAACTAGCCACTAAATAGGATATAAACGAGGGATTATATCTTTTTGTAATTTACCGGTTCGTGAAAAGTGGCATCTTTAGACAGATTAAAGGATATCGGTTTCTGGTCTGCAACCCATACATCAAAAAGACATAGCGTGTTTGTAAGACCGGTGATTCGCAGGAATGATGGGCTGATATAGCAAGGTGTTTAAAGGCTTATGGGGCATAAGATTCAAAGCCCATAAAAAGAAAAAGCAACATCCAATTATTTTTTAATTCCTTATTCATTTGAGTTTTTGTTATCTATTTTTAATTTTTGGATTAGTTCTTCAATAGCCTCTTCTAATTATAGGAATTTCTTTTTGAACCGCATCCCATACAATATCTAATTCTACAGTAGCATAGCCATGAGATATTTTATTTCGCATTCCTACAATTTTACCCCATTCAATGTGGGATACCATGTTGTATGTTTTTTCAGATAGATCATTAGAAGCCTCACCAATATCAATCATTGCTTTTAAAATAGCATATTGACGAACCCAATCTTTGATAAATAAATCATAATTGGTTATACTTTTTAATAAATGTTTTATCTTATTAATTCTATCTTGAATGTGATAACAAATGATAGTGTCTTGTTTTTCTTTCACTACTTTTATCGTAAAAAATAATAGCTTCTTTTAATATCGATTCTTTTAAATATGGATTCATAAAATCAAAACTCATCAAATCGACTTTTTTCTTTAATCTTCGTTCTAAATTGTCAGTCATCGTAATAAAATTCAAACCACAGGCCTCGCTGAACGAGTACAATAAATCAATATCACTTGTTTCACTCTGATTGCCTCGTGCAACCGAACCAAAAACACCAATTTTCACAGGTTTGTAAGGATTCATTTCTTCAATAATAATTTCTTGCTGTTTTTTAGTTAACATGATTTATTGTTTTTGAACTCGTTTGATTCGAGAATGTAAATGTAATACATGCATCCCTTTTGGGGATTTGTATATTATGGTAACCTATTAACCCTTAAACACTTCGTTGTATCAGCCCATCATACCAAGAGATCATTGGTCTTATCAATACTTGGTGTCCGTTTTTAGGTATGGTCTCTCTCCCAAGAGCCCACATGTTTTTATCTATCTAAATATGCCTCTTTTCATGAACTAATAAATTGCGAAAGAATATAATTCACTATAAATGACTTAAAAAAGTTATTAAACCCTATACGACAACGGTAACAATGGAAATAAAAGAGATGAAGAGATATTAGATAGGATTAAGAATATAGAAGAGCCGGTTAATGGAATGGATAAAAGAATAGAAACCAATAAAACCAATGTCAGATGGGTTATGGGAGTTGGTGCAGTTCTTATTACAGGAGTAAGGTTTAATAGCTAAACTATTTAATTGGTTTAAGTAATAACTTCCCAAATATCGAAAGCGAAGGAAGTCAGTATAAATCTTAATCCCTTGAAAAAGATCCCATCGACATGGAATTATGTTGCGTTAATAGGTTGAACGTAGCCATCTTATCTCTTTAATTTCTTCGCATATCCCAAAAATTGAAACTGATGATAAAAACCACTGAATTGGAGTATTTCATGGTTGGTTGTTGTGTTATTGTTTTGCTACACTGAAAATCCAAAAGGCAATTTACCTAGTATTGAAAAAAAGACCGAATGACAAAATCAAGTGTCAAACCTAAAAAAGATTAATCCCTCTAAAGTCTATGGCAAACGCATGGCCAAAAGATAGCGACGGATAGACCAATACGTTGCTAACTAATTTAGAAATCAATATCAACGAACTAAGCCATGACGAAAAAAAGAATTAGAAGCATTAAAACAACAAATCAAAGAACTTCAAGACACGATGGCAAAATTGGAGTCTTATTTCACAAACTTGGCTTCATTTTTTGCCCATGATGAACGATTCATTAAACATGAAAATGGAGTCGCCATTATGCTATATCCCAACCTATCGGATGAAAAAAAAGAGTTTAGTGTAGGAAAAACTACAATTTGAGTTGAACAGATATACAATTGTGGATGAGGAAATGTTGAGAAATATGGTTCAAGACAGCCGAAATGTATCAATGGTGATTACTTCTTTGGTGACGGATGTGAGCAGGATGTTTTATGAGGCAAGTTTACTTAACCTAAGTATAAGTACTGGGATACAAGTAGTGTAACCGATATGAGTGAAATGTTTAGTGTTACCATTTCATTCAACCAAGATATAAGTGATTGGGATGTTGGTTAGGTTTTGTCAAAGGTTTTCTAAAGATTCTAAACTAATTGAAGAATACCATCCAAAATTTAGTACTTGCAACCCATAATGAAGCCAAATATCAAAGGTTTTTATTTCATATTCACAGAACTCCTAAATTTGAATAACAACTTTGAATTCATTTGGTGAGTCCAGCCATTGTACTCGGTGTTTTATCGCTACTGATTATCATCGCTTTCGTATTTGATGAAGTAGGTCGTAGGACAAAATTTTCTGCAGTGATCTTATTAATAATCATAGGAATCCTTGCCCGAATATATATTGAGCTATTCACTTCGCTACATGTTCAGTCAATCCATACGATAGTTCCGATACTAGGAGCCGTTGGTCTGATTATGGTTGTTCTTGAAGAATCTGTCAATATTAAAGTATCTCGACTCAAATTATCCGTTTTATTTAAATCTCTTTTCTCTTCTGTTGTCTTACTGTATGTCAATATTTTTTTGTTGAGTTGGATTTTTCAACATTTTTTTGGGTTTGACTTTCCATCAGCACTCATGTGCAGTATTCCTTTATCAGTCATGAGTAGTGCCATTGCCGTACCAAATATGAGAGGATTCATCACCATCGATAAAGATTTTCTTGATTATGAAACCTCTTTTACCGTCATTCTTGGTATTGCTACATTTTATTATACTACGAGTCAATTTGAACAAGGCGACTCCCCATTAGCTACAGATGAAATATCATCTCAGTTCATTTTATTTTCTTTAGTCTTTTTAGCTGCTTTAGTACTTTGTTTTGTCTTGATTTGGCTGTTGCGATTGATTCAACATCCTAGTAAATATTTTTTAATCCTTGCAATTGTTTTTGGGCTTTATTCGGTTGGAACAATTCAAAACTATCCTATTTTATTCATCCTTTTTGCTTTTGGCTTATTGATTACCCATGCTGATCGATTGATTCCTTCTAAAATCAAAGCAACCTTTGATTTTGAAAATTTTGAAGATGGAGTCAATGATTTCAAACTTTTTACGATGGGGCTCGGTTTTTTGGTTCGTTTGTTTTTTTCTCTCATTTTTGGATTCTCGATTCTTTTTTCTGACTTTAATTCACTCTGGCCTTTTCTCTATGGTCTTGGCTTATTTGTCGTTCTATTTATACCTCGATATCTCTTTTTTGTCGTCTTTAAATCGTTGGTTTATTTTGGCAAAACCTTTCGATTGATAAAACCAAGTTTTGGATTTAATATGGTACCGATGGCCAACATATCTCCTAGAATTCTAACCAGTATTTTATTATTTATACAAATTGATACCCTAGCAACTTTTGAAATTGATAATCATTCCATTGCCGATGAAAAATCACTGCTCCTATTGATTCTTTATTGTACCCTTTCAATACTTCTGTGGCGTTCAAAATCCAAACTCGAATTCCAAACCGATGGAAGTGTAGAAAGCGATCCATATGGTTCGGAATCAAGTGATGCTTCTCAAGAATATTATTACGGCTCTGAAAATGAACCCGCTAGCGAACGCTTTTCTGATTATACCCAAAAGGATCAGGATGAACCTGAAAATGGAAATACAAGATATTGATCGCAAGCGCCATCGGTATTATTGATGGTGCTTTTACCCCATCCATAGGATTATTTGAGCATTTCATGATTCCATAGAGCAAAGACATCATGACGAAACTTTTTCTTTGACTTTTGTGGCTATATTTTTGATTCGATAGGGAAATCTGTTTTGATAAATCTGACCAACCCACCGTTCCATTTCATGCTTTAGACTTTGAATATTGATCTTTTTTGAAGCTGAAATAAAAATGGCTTTTTGGTTGTTTTTTTGCATCCATGTTTGCTTCCATTCTTGAATGCTAAAGTGTTCCTTTCCTCGAGTCATTCGTAAATCTTCTTGATCCCATGGTTGAGGTTGATACGCATCAATTTTATTAAAGACCATCAAAGTGGGCTTTTGAATGCTCTGTAGTTCCCATAAAATTTGATTGACCGAATCCATATGCTTTTCAAAATTAGAATTTGATATATCCACAAGATGAATCAATAAATCGGCTTGGACGACTTCATCTAAAGTACTTTTAAACGATTCAATCAATTGGGTGGGTAGTTTCCTAATAAATCCAACGGTATCCACGAGTAGGAATGGCATGTCTGTAAAGACCACTTTTCTGACCGTGGTATCCAAGGTGGCAAATAGTTTATCCTCTGTCATCACTTTACTTTTTGACAACAAGTTCATCAATGTCGATTTTCCAACATTGGTATAGCCCACAAGGGCTACGCGAACGAGAGATTTTCGATTGGATCGCTGGGTGTTTTTTTGCTTTTGGATGGATTCTAATCGTTTTTTGAGCAACGAAATTTTGTTTCTGACGATGCGTCGATCGGTTTCTATTTCTGTTTCACCAGGACCTCGAACGCCAATACCTCCACGTTGTCTTTCTAAGTGAGTCCATAGTCCCTTGAGGCGTGGTAATAAATATTCATATTGAGCTAGTTCTACTTGTGTTTTCGCATAGGAGGTTTTGGCTTTTAGAGCAAAAATGTCCAAGATAAGAGCCGTTCGATCAAGAATCTTACATCTCAACACCCGTTCAATATTAGCTTGCTGGGTGGGAGTTAATTCACAATCAAAAATAACCGTCCCTATGTCGTTGGCTTGAGTATAAGATTGTATTTCCAACATTTTTCCTTGACCAACTAGGGTTTTGGGATGAAATGCTCTAATTCGTTGCATAAAAGTTTTGATAACAACTCCAGAGGCTGTTTGGGTCAAAAAAGCCAATTCGGCTAGATGTTCATTCGCTGTTTCAACATCTAAATCAGCATGAACAACACCAACCAAAACAACTCGTTCTAATGGGATGGCATGGCTTTCTATCATTTAGAATCTTCTTTCCAATATTTTAAGGTCAGTTGCTGTCCATCAAAGACCGCATATGAAAAATGGGTGATCCAATCACCTATATTCATATACGTTGCTTTTTCATCGATATTGATTTCTAAGGGTAAATGTCGGTGTCCAAAAACATAATAGTCTCGGTGCGATTCCACTTGTTTCTGTTTGGCATATTGTACCAACCATTCTTTAGATGGTCCCATAAATTTTGGTGCTCTATGTCCCGATATGACGGTCTTACTCTTAGAAAGATATTGACCTAATCCGATCCCTAAGTTGGGATGAATCAACCAATGAAACAACCATTGACAAAGTCCATTTGAAAAAATCTTTTTCATGAATTTGTATCCTTTGTCTTTGGGACCCAAACCATCGCCATGAGCGATATGAAATTTTTTCCCTTCTCGCACAAAATCTGTTGGGTTTCGATACACCGAAATACCTAATTCTTGGGTAAAATAATCCTTGACCCATAAGTCATGATTCCCCACAAAAAAGTGAATTGGGATCCCTTGGTCCGTGATTTCTGCCAGTTTTCCCAAAATCCGAACATATCCTTTGGGGACCACTTTGTTGTACTCGAACCAAAAGTCAAATAAATCACCAAGCAAGAATAGTTCCGTTGCATCTTTTCGTATATAATTCAACCAGCGGAGGACTTTCTTCTCTCTTTCGAAACTCTGCTTTTTATTGGGAATACCCAAATGTTGATCCGAAGCAAAATATATTTTGGTTTCAGACATTAATTCAGTGCCTGCTTCAAGTCTTGGATCAGGTCCCTAACATCTTCGATGCCCACACTCAATCGAATCAAATTTTCAAAAACACCAGAACGTTCTCTTTCTCGTTTAGGGATTGAGGCATGCGTCATCGAAGCGGGATGACCGACCAAACTTTCCACCCCGCCAAGGGATTCTGCGAGAGTAAACACCTTAAATCGGCTGAGAACTTGATGGATTTTTTCAAGGTCTTTGGTCTTGGTTTGAAAAGAGATCATGCCACCAAAATCACGCATCTGTCCTTTGGGCAATTGGAAACTTGAATCTTGCGATATTCCAGGGTAAAACACTTGATCAACTTGCGGATGATTGGATAAAAAAGTAACGATCTCTTTTGCGTTTTGGCAATGCCTCTCCATACGCAAATGCAATGTTTTGATCCCTCTTAAGGTCAAGTAACAATCCATTGGTCCAGGCACGGCACCACTCGCATTTTGTACAAATTTCAAGCGTTCATCGATATCGGGACAGCTATAAGCCATCAATCCGATAATGGTATCGGAATGACCCGACAAATATTTAGTGGCTGAATGCATCACTAAATCGGCACCCCATTCGAGCGGTCTTTGGAGATAAGGGGTCGCAAATGTGTTGTCGACAGCCACAAGGATATCCTCTTGCTTTGCCACTTCAACAATCGCTTTGATATCGATGACGCGCATCATGGGATTGGTGGGGGTTTCAATCCAAATCATTTTGGTGCTTTCATGAATCAATGTTTGGAGATGTTTTATATCTCTTAAATCCATGAAGTCAAATTTTAAATCATACCTGGCAAACACATTTTCAAATAGTCGATACGAGCCCCCATAGAGATCATTGGTAGAAATGATATGATCTCCTGGTAAAAACAGTTTGGTTAATGAATCAATCGCGGCCATCCCTGAAGCAAAAGCTAACCCGTACTGAGCTCCCTCTAAGGATGCTATGGATTTTTCGAGGGCAGTTCTCGTTGGGTTATGTGTTCGACTGTATTCATAGCCTTTGTGCTGTCCAGGAGAGGTTTGTCTATACGTTGAGGTTTGATAAATGGGAGGCATGACCGCACCATAGGCCACATCGGGATGCTGTCCCCCATGGATTGTTCTGGAGTTAAATTTGAGTTTTTGTTTCATTAAAACAAAAGTAAAATTAATTTCTCCCTCCAAATAAACTATTTGATTATGGGCTCCAATCCACTCTTAAATTCACAGACGCATCTTACATTGGGCTGTGAAGGCTTAAAACTTTAGGAATCATATCTTTTAGTAACCTCTAATGACACGTTCAATCTAGTGCAACATGAATAACCCAAAGTCAAGTGATTGAAAGAACAGAAAATTTCGGTAAACTTTATGCGTTTCATGAGATTCCAGAGGTACAAATCATTGAAAATGAAATGACTAATAGGGCGTTCATAAATTTGAATACCTTAGTAACTTGGAAAAGAGAACATCAACATGACATTATATGGCATTAGATACCTGAAAGTGGCCTTGTTTAAGGAGTGACTCATGAGAAAATCTCTAGCTATTAAGACCTGTCTCTATTTCATCAGCTTCTGTTTTTGGGGGAATGGACCGCTTATCCTCGCCCAGGAAAATCCCAGCTTTCAAAAAATATCGACGAAAGAGGGACTGTCACAAAGCTCTGTGATCGATATGATACAGGATAAAGATGGGTTTTTATGGTTCGGCACTAGAGATGGTCTGAACAAATATGATGGCAATCGCTTTAAGACCTATTACTACCGTTTCGAAAATCAAGAAAGCCTCAGCAATAATTGGATTACTTCCCTTTTACAAGATAGTCAGGGAGGTATATGGGCTGGCACCCGAAACGGACTCAACTATTATGATTCGGAAAAAGATGTTTTTCTGCGTTTGAAGGAGTCCCAACAAGAACATGATCTTGAAAAACAGGAAATTTGGGATATGGTAAGCGAAGACGGGGAGCACATCTGGGTGGCAACGAATTCGGGTTTGTATTTGTTGAATGTCAAGACCAAGGAAACACAACGTTTGATATATGAAAAGGGTAACGACAACAGTTTAAGTTCCAATAGCGTCAGAGGATTATTACGTGATGGGGAAGAAAATCTATGGATCAGTACGGATCAAGGAATCGATCGTTACAATTTAAAGAATAAAACATTGGAGCATTTTGAATATCCCGAAACTCATTTGGAAGATTTAAGGGTAAGCAATAAAATCTCTCTTTTTCAGGATTCCCGAGGGAAGATATGGTTGGGGTTTGAAAATGGTTTGGCTATTTTCGACCTTCGTTCACGGGCGTTCAAATTTTATCAAAAAACCCTTATCACAAATAATGTGCGAAGTATCGATGAGGATAATCAAGGATATCTTTGGGTAGGGACCTATGATGGTCTTTATCAGGTGAATCTCATAAACGAAGAGGTCCGGAAATATGAACATAATGAGGCAGATGACACCAGCTTGAGTCATAATTCTGTTTACAGCGTTTTAAAGGATTCCAAAGGGGATTTATGGATTGGCACATGGGCAGGTGGTGTCAATCTCCTCAGCCTCAGTTCCAACGCCTTTCATAAATTAACCGCTGGATACGATAATACCAAACTCAACTATGGCGTGGTCAGTTCCATAGTGGACACGCCCGATCATCTCTGGGTGGGGACGGAAGGAGGAGGATTGAACCTATATGATAAAAAAAAGAAAACCTTTTCCTATCATACCCACCAAGAATCCAATCCAAATAGTTTAGGGGACAATAATATAAAGGCGATGATCAAGGATAGCAGAGGCACGTTCTGGATCGGCACACATGGTGGGGGATTGTATCTCCTAGATCCAAAGAAAAGACCTTACCAATTTAAAAAACACACATCGATTTCTTGGAATAATACTTCAGTGAGTGACAACAGAATCACTTGTTTGTTAGAAGATTCCCAAGGCAATATTTGGATCGGGACCGATGGAGGCGAGATAAACCTCTATGAATACAATGAAAGATCATTTACCAAAGTCGATGATAAGAAACGTCTTTTGGGGTCCTCCATTTTAGTTTTTTCCAAAACCAATCATTCCGATTCCCTTTTGATAGGCAGTGAAAAAGGCCTTGTAAAGATCAGTATCACCACCAAAGAGATGAATGCCATCAATTTTTATGGAACGACAACAGACCCCGATGTTCCAATGACGGTAAGCAGTCTTTATTCAGACGAAAATATCCTTTGGATTGGGACTCGGGGGAACGGCCTTCATCGGTACGACCCCGTTACAAATAAAAGCACGGTTTATAATACAGCCAATGGATTGTCCAATGATGTGGTATATGCCATTCTGCCCGATAGACACAACCATCTATGGGTCAGCACCAATAAAGGTCTCAATAGACTGGACCGAAATACAGGGACAATAAAGAGCTATGATGTTGCCGACGGACTAAGCGAAAATGAATTCAATTATGGGGCGGTTGTACAAGATCAAAATAGACGATTGTACTTTGGAAGTACAAACGGCATCACCTTCTTTGAGCCGGGTGATATCAAAGAAAATACTTTTATTCCTCCAGTTGCCATTACTGCGTTTAAGGTTCGTCATCAGTTGCACACAAACATGCAGGGACATGCCGAGAAGATTACCTTAAAGCATAACCAAAATGATTTTGGGTTTGACTTCGTGGCACTGAGTTATTATCAGCCTGGTAAAAACCAGTATGCCTATAAATTGGAAGGTCTCGATGAGGATTGGAACTATGTGGGTAACCGAAAAACAGCCAATTATACAAACATCGAACCTGGAGAATACTTTTTTAAGGTCAAAGCCGCTAATAATGATGGATATTGGAACGAGGAACCCGTTTCCATTCAACTGAAAATACGACCACCTATTTGGCGTACTTGGTGGGTATCTCTTCTGTATTTCTTGGCCATCATTTGTGTTGTTTTTATGGTTAGGAGATATCTTGCTCTTAAAGCAAAGCAACGGGATGAACTAAAGCAAGAACGCATTGAAAAGGAAAGAATCAAAAAAGTAAACCAATTAAAGCTTAAACTTTTCACCAACATTTCACATGATTTTAGAACCCCTCTCACCTTAATTGCAGGTCCTTTACAACGTTTAATTCAAGAGAAAAGGGGAGGGGCATACGTTCAGGACCAGCTTCGAGGGATGTATCGGAATACTTCTGTGCTCTTACAACTGATTAACGAGCTATTGGACTTTAGAAAAAGTGAAGTCGGTCAATGGCGCTTACAAGCTTATGAAAATGACATCGTTGCTTTTTTAAGAGAAATTAAGCTTTGCTTTGAAGATTTGGCGAAACAAAGAAACATCGATTACCGCCTACGAGAACCCAAGAAAGTTCCAGTAAAGGTTTGGTTCGACCCCAACGAAATGAAGAAAGTGGTCTTCAATCTCCTTTCCAATGCCTTTAAATTCACAGAGGATCATGGAAGCATCACTCTTGCCGTTATCCTGATACCCTCTTCGGGAAAAGATGGGGAGCAACAGGTTAAGCTAGAATTCACAAATACAGGAAAAGGAATTCCCAAGGAAGAGATTCTAAACATTTTTGATCGTTATTTTCAATTAGGGAAATCAAGGGATGATGGGCGCATGTCCGGTTTCGGGATTGGACTTTCTTTGTCTAAAAACATCATCGAACGACACCATGGAAACATCTCTGTAAAAAGCATGGAGGGAAAAGAAACTAAGTTTACTATTCTACTGCCGTTGGGCAAAGACCATTTAAACAAGGAAGAGATTCTAACTCAAGATTTCTCCGATGAGAAAATCGAGTTTTCAAAAGATGAAGTGGCTCATTTGGAAGTCGAAAACTTCTTAAGGAAGAAGAATTACGCTCAGGGAAAGATCTCCCTTGACGATGCTCTACCCAATATATTGCTTGTGGAGGACAATGAAGAACTAAGGGATTTTATAAAGAATATCTTGAGGGACAATTTTAATATTTTCGAAGCAGACAACGGGGAAGAGGCCTTGGTCATGGCTAAAGAATACTCCATGGATCTAATCATCAGCGATGTGATGATGCCCAGGATGGATGGGATAGCGCTTAGTCAGGCGATGAAGAGAGATATTAAAACGAGTCATGTTCCCATCATCTTGTTAACCGCTAGGACGTCCTCGAAAGCACAGAAAATTGGCTATGAGACCGGTGCCGATGTGTATCTCACCAAACCCTTTAATGCGGATATCCTACAAATGCAGATTGGAAACATGTTGAATTCTAGAAAAAAGCTGGTTGAAAAGTTCAAGAAGGATGTCATATTGGAACCCAAAGAGTTTGCCAATAATGTTTCGGTTGATGAAGCGTTTTTGAAAAAGGCCATCGATATTGTTGAAGAAAATGTTTCAAACCCTCAGTTTAACGTTAATTTCTTTGTATCAAAAATGTACATGAGCCGTTCGGTTTTATACCGCAAACTGAAGGCGCTGACGGGGCAGTCTATTTCTGAGTTTGTTCGAATGATCAAGCTCAAGAAAGCTGCTCAACTATTAGAACAGACCAAACATGGTGTTGCCGATATTGCGTATCAGGTGGGATTTAATGATTTAAAGTACTTTAGGACTTGCTTTAAGAAAGTGTTCAAGAAAAGTCCTAGCCAATATCGTAAATTGCTCCATTGGGAAAGTGAAAAAGAGTTGCAAAATTTATCATCATGAGATAACTCATCGACGTCGGTTAGCTTTTTGACTGTATGGTAACTTCATGCAAATTTTTATATCTTCATGAGACAAATGATTCAAGGGGCTGCAACGAATCCCCTTTTTTCTTATACAAAAAAAGTATATGGGCTTTTTGAACGATTTAACCCTATTGATAGGATAAATATTGCCCTTCTTTATGAAGCACGATGGTGTTATTTAGACGGAACCTTTCTTACCCTTCAAAGGGCTTTTGTCATAGTAAGGCTTTGTTTACCATCCTGCAATGAATAGACCTTAATCCCCAAAAAATAAAAATCATGATGAATCAATGTATTGAATGTCGTTTTAGTTGGATGAATAAGATCCGAAGGCCTTGCTCAAGGTTGGTTCCGTTAGACCGGAAAAACGGGCTCCGTTGGACCGTACTCATCAGCATGGCGATTTTTCTTTTCATATCATTGAGATTGAATGCCCAAGAAGCTATCCCTGAAGTATTTCATGGGAATCAAGTCATCTTGATCAATAGCGGTGAAAAACCCGAGTATTCGCTCGATTTTTTTGGTGAAACACAAGGCAGAGCTGTCTTTTCGCCAGCGGGACTGGAGTTTCAAGCATCAAGATTCTACAATAGAGATAAGAAAATTTATCGACAAGTCAATGAAAAGACGTTGAGTCTTGTGGGTTTAAAATCTAAAAGAACACTTCAAGTAGGAGAAGGGTTAGGCGTTTTATTGACCTATCGCTATCCCAAAACCTTCCCCGACAGATTAAGACACCTTGCCTTTCAAGTGGGGCCTTATCGGGTGGCGATTCATAAGACCATCAACCTATTCGATTCCCGTAATAGCAAAGCGTCGTTTAAGGAGTATTTGGTCCCCTTTGCTTCTTTCGCTCTCCATGGAGATCAGGATTTTTGGTTTATCATGACCCATGAGAGGGATGGCTTGCGTCTTTCCATTATGGAGAAAGGCAAACCAAATCACATCATGACCTGCAAATGGAAATTGGACGATCTCGATGAGCCGAAAGTCGCCTTTGGCATGCACCGTATTGAGATTATTGAAAGACGTCAACACAATGGCAGTTCTCACCTTTTTCAAGCAGCTTGGGGTGGGGAGTTGAATATGAGCGAGTTTTCTACAATCCGCGAAATACCAGCCAACGATCCTTTACATTACATGAAAAGTCAACTCGTCAGAGGGACAAGAGCTCATCCCATGCTTGATGTCTCTTTTGATGGCCCATTGACTCCGAAAGATTTGAAGACGGTTCGCGACTTTTATGTCAATGAAATGCGATTGCCGAACTACGATAGACATTTTGGAAATTTTACAAACCCCATGATTGCTCGATGGATTTATCAAAAAACGGGGGATATCGCGATTGTCAATAAAACCATAGAAGCCTGCCAACGAATTTACCAAGCGAGAAATGATATTGATCCAAATCTCATGGTTCCTTTGATACAAGGAACGACGAGACCTCAAACAAAGGTTACCGAATCGCTAAGCCCTAATTGGCCAATGTACCGCAGCTTGTGGTATGACCATCAGGATAAAATAGGCATCATTCCTGGCATTGCAAGCTATTCAGGTGTGGTTTGGAGTAGTGCTTGTGCCCGTATGATTGCGGAGAATCGCGATTTATGGGGGAAAAAGTATACGGGAACACTCCAAGCATTCAAGGATCAAACCTATCGGGAAATAGCAGAAGTGTTACTTTACAGATCCACCACTATTTTCGATTTTATTATTGCCCATTATTTAGAAAATGCAGATAGAGAAGCCATCATCGAACCCTTTGTATCCAAAGAATTGGCGCTATACGTTTCTCCTGGAGCCTCATCGGAGCGAACCGGATATGTCCCTTACCTCAATCGACTGTTGCCCTTGTTATTGGGGCAGTTGCAGGCCGTTAAGGCCATGCGAGCTTTGGGTATCGATACAATCTATGCCGACAAACTAGATGGCATCGTCAAAGATCACATGACCTATTTTGAAAAATACATCACGGTGTACAAACGAAAAGGCCTCGAAGTATTAAAACATCCCTATGCATTTAGCAATTGGCCAGGTTCAGACAGGATGAGCGTTGAGGACAGTGGTCATGGGTCTTTTGATAACAAGGCATTGCAATTCTTTTTTGAAGATGGATACCTGCCCGAAAAATATGCAGTGAATTATGCCAATACGATTGTTGCTATGCATGTTGAAGATGACCTCTTTGATGCCTTTATCGATGGAGACCCCAAGGGGAATCCTTCTCATATTTATGGTGGCGGAGAAGGTTATTTTTATTTAGCCCGATATAATGACCAAGTCATCGAAACGCTTTGGAAGAGTCACTTTGATCACCGGTTTTTACAAGTCTATGGTATTTTGAGGACCAAGGAAGGGAGGAAATGAAACAAGCATATCCATTTTGGGTTTCAGGATCCATCCTACTGCTGGCATTCATGATCAAAACCCAAGTGCATGGACAAAGTAGCATTTCTTCTAAGTATCTCAGCTTTGAGCAAGGGGTGCCGTCCAACTGGAAAGGAAAAGGATTCAGTATTTCGACCCAACGATATAAAGTAGGGAAAAAAGCGATTCGATGGCAATGGGAACCCGATTTCGAAATAAAAGTGATTCAGCCGACAGGTTTGCAAGCTTCTTTCAACATCAAGAAGAAAGTGAACCAAAGTCTTTATTCCGAAGTAGGAGCCAATCAAACGGATAGGTTTTATCGAGAAGGTGGATTCATGGGTTGGATTTATAATGAAACGCCATTAGACGATTATCTCTTGGTCGAATTCGGTTTGGGGACAACGAAAGCATACCAATTCCCCTTTTATTTGAATTTTTCAGGCTGGCGGGCATGCTGGGTACGTTTTTCCGAAATGGAACCACTGTCTCAAGTGGATACCTTAGATTACATGAAATTCAAAGCGCCGACAAAAGCCGATTCAGGAACCTTGTATTTTGATAGAATTCATTTTAGTGGTGAGCCGATCCATCACCGAAGTACACCAGACCAGCAGGTCCCGTTTATTAATCCCAAAGTGAACCATAACCATTGGGGTGCACAATGGTATTGGGAAAGTACTTATACCCATGACCTTCCATTGGAAGCCACGGTTACTGAATTGCACAAAAAAGCCTTTGAATCCATAGAAAAGCGCCTCCTAGAAATCGTACAAGGAAAGGTACCACATCAGGATGAAAACTGGTACTACAAAGACAATTTTCTAGACTTCAACATCATTAGAAATGAAGATGGAAGCCTGAGTGGTCGCCCCATCGTTTCAGCCGATGAGTACGACCCTGAGTTGAACGATTTAAAACCGCTCCATCTATCGCCGGTTTTCTTCGGCCTGGCTCGAGGATACGCCCTGACAGATGATGATTTAAGCAAGGAAATGTTTTTGGATTTGTTCGATCATTTTGTGGACCAAGGGTATGACTTCGGAAGTGCCACAGGGACCCAACACCATTTTGGTTATCAATTTGAGGGGATCCCCGCCTCTTTTTTGTTAATGAAGGAGGCACTGAAACAATCGGGTAGGCTACAAACAGCTTCCCGTCTGCTGGCCTATTGGTATGGGAATGCAGAAGGTCGAAAAGATCTTTCGGTCAATGAGCTTCAAGGGGTCGCTGATCTTTGGAACACCAAGGCCAAAGGTCGGTTAATAGCCGTTTTGCTCATGGAGGATTCTCCCGAAAAAGTAAGGGAAATGAAAGCCCTCCGTCGCTTCTTGACCAACTCTTTGCAATACTCCTCAGGCACGGTTGGTGGTATCAAACCCGATGGCTCCTTGTATCACCACGCTGGATTATACCCAGCTTATATGACAGGTGCCTTTATGGGCATAGCACCCGTGGTATACGCCCTTTCGCAGACTCCTTTTGAAATAGGGGCACAAGCTAGAAGAAATTTAGTACAATCGATGTTGTTGATGCGCAACTTCTCCAATAAATACGATTGGCCCATCAGTTTATCCGGTAGACAGGTTTTTGCCGGGAAAATCAACCAAAAGGTGATTGATGGCATGGGGTATGTCGCCAAATCCGGATACGAAATCAATAAGGTATTAGCATCAGCTTATATGCGTTTGGCCAAGCCTTGGGAGAAAATGTATCTTGAATTTCAGGAGGAAGGTATTCAACCAGAAACCCATATGGATGGTTTTCAGGTTGTCAACTATGCCTGTTTGGGGATCCATCGCAGAGAGGACTGGCAAGTCAGCATCAAAGGCTATTCCAATTATATCTGGTCTAGTGAAATTTATGCCCATGATAATCGATGGGGACGTTACATGAGTTACGGCACCATTCAAATCAATCACTCGGGGAACCCGATCAATGGAAAAGCGAGCGGATGGGTACAAAACGGTTGGGATTGGAATCGTTTTCCAGGCACCACAACGATTCACCTGCCTTTGGATAAATTGTATTGCCCTATCAAAACACTGATGGCTAAAACCGATGAAGCCTTTTGTGGTAGTTCTAGTTTGGAAGGGAAAAACGGCATTTTTGGAATGAAACTTCATGAGTATTTGGAGCTTCGAAATTTCACTCCAGACCATAGAGCCAGAAAATCGGTGTTTCTTTTTGATGACTGTTTGATTGCTCTAGGAAGCCATATTGAAAACAGCAATGCAGATCATCCAACGGAAACGACCCTTTTTCAATTCGAAGCCTCCCTCGATTCCCTAATGACAGTGAATGGAACGCCTCGCACCTCGTTATTCAGCGAAGCACTGAATCCAAAGCAATCACATCAAATAACCGATAATAAAGGCCATACGTATTTTATACCCCAAGGGCAAAACCTCATGGTGCAAAGACAAAAACAAAAGTCAAAGCATAATAAATCAGAACGAGACACCGAAGGCGTTTTTTGTGTCGCTTACTTCAATCATGGCAAAGCCCCTAAAAATGCAACCTATGAATATGCCACCTTGATTCATGGGGCAAAGTCAGCTGAAGAGCCAGATTATGAAGTCCTTCAAAAAGATCAAAGAGCTCATATCGTTAAGGATCAAAGAACGGGAATCACAGGAATGGTTTTGTTTGAAAAAGGAAAGGTAAAACATGATTTGGTTCAAAATGTCAGTCACGAATCGCTCGTGATGCTTCAAAAAAAACGGGAAGGAATGCTTCTTTCACTGTGCTATCCGAGCATCAATTTGGGAAGTTCGAAACCATATGATAATCAGGGAAGCATACCCGTGAGTATCGAATTGGAAATAAAAGGAAAATGGAAATTGGCCAGCGACGTTGAAAATTGTCAAATCAAAAGAACCGGGGACAGTACACTGATGACTTTTAAGTGTGTTGATGGGAAGCCGATAGAACTCAAGTTGTTGCCTGTTTAGTAAGGATTTAATGATGGCGTATGCTTCGTTATGGTAATCATAAAGACAAATTAAAACTTATACCTCGGTAGAGATGAAAAATAAAACCTTCATAAAAAACCCTCTTTTAGCGATTGTTCTGTTGCTTGGTTTATTAGCCGTATCGTGTGATCGCTCGGAGCAAAAAGATATGCCACCCAATATTATTGTTTTTTTGGTTGATGATATGGGTCTGATGGATACATCGGTTCCTTTTATGACCGATCGTTCCGGCAACACCGTCGTGCATCCCCAAAACCAATTTTATCGAACGCCTCATATGGAAGAGTTAGCCAAGGATGGCGTACGGTTTTCCCATTTTTATGCCCATTCGGTCTGCTCACCGACTCGGGTATCCATCCTAACAGGACAGAATTCAGCCCGTCATGGTGTTACAACATGGATCAACTCCGAAAAAAACAATCGAGGGGACTTTGGTCCTTCTGATTGGAACTGGAAAGGATTACATAGTCAATCGGTCACCTTACCAAGGGTACTACAACAGGCAGGTTATCGAACCATCCATGTGGGTAAAGCTCATTTTGGGCCTTTTGATAGTGAAGGGGAAGACCCAACAAACCTGGGCTTTGATGTCAATATTGCTGGCAGTTCCATAGGTCAGCCTGGAAGCTATTATGGAACAGATGGTTTTGGACATATCCGAGGGCGAAAGTCTCGAGCCGTACAAGGTTTGGATGAGTATCATGGCAAAGACATCTTTTTAACGGAAGTCCTGACTTTAGAGGCAAAAGCAGCCATTTCAAAATCAAAAGAAGAAGGGAAGCCCTTTTTCCTCTTCATGGCTCATTATGCTCTACATACCCCTTTTCAGTCCGACCCAAGGTATGCCGACCATTATACCGATTCCATGATGAGTGAAAAAGCACAAGCTTACGCTACCTTAGTCGAAGGGATGGATCAATCTTTAGGAGATCTTGTAAAACATGTTAGGGATTTGAAATTGGGGGAAAATACCCTCATCCTCTTTTTGGGAGACAATGGCTCCGATGCCCCATTACCCATTGATCATGATTACAGCAGCTCCGCCCCATTAAGAGGTAAAAAAGGCAAACATTGGGAGGGAGGCATGCGCGTGCCTTTCATCGCTTCTTGGCTATCACCCAATAGCGATACTCGTTGTCAAAGAAAAACGCCAATTGCCTCAAATGCCATACAACTGCAAATGGGGACCATCATGGATCTTTTTCCCACCTTATGTCATGTTGCTGAAGTGCCTCTGCCAAGAAAGCATCTACTGGATGGGTTTAATCTTAAGACCCAATTAGCAGGCAAACGAAATGAGCAGCATGATGGTATCTTTCTCAATCACTTTCCTCACAAACACCGTTCATCCTATTTTACCAGTTTTGTAAAACAAGATTGGAAGGTCGTCTACCATTTCTTCGAAGAGGACCCTTACGAACTTTATGATCTAAAAAAAGATCCATTTGAATCCCATAACCTCGCAGAAAGAAACCCTGAAAAGCTCCATAGGATGATGAAGGCATTGGCTGAAGATCTGAAAGCAAAAAATGCTTTTTATCCCGAGTCGGAGGGAACCCCTATTCGTTTGGTCATTCCTGATTGATGTTGAGTTTTTATTCCATGGTCCCAATACGGCGCGTTTTATGTGGGGAAATAACTTAACCGAGATCATGCATTATGAATCATTGGATCCATATCCATCGGGAACGAATTTTTTTAACCCCAAACAACTATTGCTTCGATTTTTTAGACATCTATGGATTTTACCCCTGATTTTTCATACTCTTTCGTGTGGATCAAAGGAAGACCAGGAAATTGACGAGCCGTTACCTCTGTTCCATCGGCTTCCGCCGTCGCATACAGGGATCCATTTTGCCAACAACCTACCGGAGTCTTCACATATGAATCGTTTCATTTACGAGTATTTTTACAATGGCGGTGGTGTTGCTATTGGCGACGTGAACAATGATGGGTTGGAGGATATTTACTTTACGTCTAACTTAGAAGACAATAAACTGTTCCTGAACTTGGGTGGATTTAGGTTCAAGGACATTACAGCAAGTGCTCAGGTCTCAGGTAAAAAAGGCTGGGCGACTGGGGTGGTCATGGCCGATGTCAACCAAGACGGATTATTGGATATTTATGTGGGCCGATCCGGACGATTTAAGGATGACAACAGACTGAGGAACGAACTATTTATCAATCAAGGGGTAAACCCAATCGGAGAATCCGTTTTTAAGGAACAAGCAAAAATGTTTGGACTGGATGACGCCTCTTTTACGACACAAGCTACTTTTTTTGATTACGACCAAGACGGAGATTTGGACCTGTTCTTGGCCAATCACAACATCGAAGCCCCTCCTAATGATATTGAGGTGATCAAAAGATGGCGTGGCATGACGAATTCTAAAGCTGGAAACCAGTTACTAGAAAACCAAGGAGGATTCTTTACAGATGTTACGGCCAAGGCCCGAATACCGGCGCACCTGATGAACTACACACTGGGCGTATCTGTGGGGGATTTGAATCATGACGGTCTACCTGATTTGTACGTAGCCAATGACTATTCGGAACCCGATCATGTCTACCTCAATAATGGGGATAAAACTTTTAATGATGTGGCCATGCAGTCATTGAGGCATATGCCCAACTTTTCCATGGGATCCGATATAGCGGATGTCAATAACGATGGTAGACAAGACATCATGAGCTTGGACATGGTGGCCGTCGATAATTATGGCATCAAGACGAGTATGAGCGGGATGGACGTGGCTTTGTTCCACGCGCATGTTTCCTCCGGATTGCACCATCAATACATGTACAATGCACTGCAGTTGAACATCGGTAACGATGCTTCGGGGGATCCTCTTTTTTCGAATATCGGACAAATGACTGGACTATCCAATACAGATTGGAGCTGGGCACCACTAATGGCCGATTTTGATAATGACGGTCTAACCGATGTCTTTATCACCAATGGGATCAAACGCGATTTTAGGAACAATGATTTCAATATTTTTCTTCAAAAAGCCATCCAAAAAGTGGTCGATAAAGGTGACAATCCTTTAAATCACTATAGCCATTGGACCCATTTTTCCCCAACACGTGCCATGGCTAATTATGCCTTTAGAAATGAAGGTAACTTCCATTTTTCGGATGTTTCGGTTCCATGGGGATTCAATGACCTCTCCTTTTCCAATGGGGCAGCCTATTCCGACTTGGATAATGATGGTGATTTAGATCTTGTCGTGAACAATGTGGATTCTTTAGCTTTTGTATACGAAAATCATAGCAACCAATTGAAAGATCGGCATTTTCTAAAAATCCGCTTGAGAGGATCGGAAGGAAATAGAACAGGTATTGGAGCAACAGTCACTTTATGGCAAAATGGCGAGATGATGGTGCGTGAGAATTATCCAGTTAGAGGATTTCAATCGTCGGTTTCAGAAACCTTACATTTTGGTTTAGGAGCATCGAAACGTGTTGAAAAGTTACAAGTCACCTGGCCTGATGGAAAGCAACAGGTGCTTCATGATATTAAAGCGGATCAGTTGCTGCCATTGGCACATACCCATGCCATCCCACCACCCTCTGAGAAATCGGCCATCGATTCAGAAAGGCTCTTCACGGACATGACCGATAGAACAGGCATTGATTTTAAACATCAAGAGAACCCCTTTGACGATTTTAAGCGAGAGAGCCTTTTGCCCCATAAAATGTCACAGTTTGGCCCAGCTCTAACTGTAGGCGATGTGAATGGAGATGGTTTGGATGATGTTTTCATCGGTGGGGCTCAGTCACAACCTGGAAAGTTATACCTACAACAAGAGAACGGCCGCTTTGTTGTCCAAAAAATGACTGTCTTTGAACTTGACAAAAAGCATGAGGACGTCGTCGCCCTCTTCTTTGATGCAGATCAAGATGGGGATGCAGACCTCTACGTGGCTAGTGGTGGGAACGAATACCCGATAGGAGATGCCTACTATCGAGATCGTCTCTATGAAAACAGGTCGGGCAAACTATTCTCAAGTCCCCATTCTCTACCCAAAATAGCTATCAGTACGGGGTGTGTCTCTGCTGCCGATTTCGATAACGATGGCGACCAAGATCTGTTTGTGGGTGGCCGGCAACTGCCTGGCAATTATCCGAGTCCCGTTAGTAGTTATCTTTTTGAAAACGTAGGGCGTTCCGGTGATCTTCAATTCATTGATGTTTCCGATACCGTAGCTCCTACTTTGAAGGATATCGGGATGGTCACCGATGTCCTTTGGAAAGATATGGATGGGGACCGACAAAAGGACTTGATCATTGTCGGGGAGTGGATGACCATTAAATTACTCCGAAACAACAACGGCACCTATAAAGACCATACCCAGGAGGCTGGGCTTTTGAATGAATCAGGTTGGTGGAATAGCCTTGCTTCTGCCGATTTTGATGGGGATGGGGATTGGGATTTTGTGGCTGGAAATCTTGGGCGAAACTATAAATACCAAGCCAGTAAAGCGTCCCCATTTGAAATTTATGCCTCCGATTTTGATCAAAGCGGAACGAACGACATTGTGTTAGCATATCATGAATTAGATCAGACTTATCCTGTGCGGGGCAGGCAGTGTTCCTCGAATCAAATGCCTTTTATTAAAGAAAAGTTTCCCAGTTATGATGCTTTTGGCCAGGCTTCCATTACGGAGATTTACGGGATCGAAAACTTAGATCAATCCATCCAATACAAAGCCACCCGTTTTGAGACCAGTTATATTGAAAACTTAGGAAATGGCAAGTTTAAGATAAGGCCCCTAGATCATCTTGCGCAATTGAGTTCGACCAATAGTATCGTGGTGGTTGATGTGAATGCCGACGGGCACAAAGACTTGGTTATCTCGGGGAACCTTTATGATTCGGAAGTGGAAACCCCACGAAATGATGGTAGTTACGGTCTATGCCTCTTAGGGAATGGTAAAGGTCATTTTAAAGCCATGATGCCTTATGAAAGTGGTCTTGTCGTCCAAGGGGAGGTTCGAAATGCCCGACGCATTACAATTGCAGGAAGAAAAGCCTTGGTTTTTGCTAAGAATAACGATTATGTGCAAATCCAATCCATCAATATTGCTGAGGATTAACGCTTCTGATTTATAAACATGTATTGTTTATGAAACCACTGGCGATTTAAAGATTCCCTTACTAAACCTTGGGAGCTAGGTACTCCATTACTCAAAATCTTTTCATAGTAAAAGATTTTGTAATAAAACAAGACGAAACAATGGGGGATTATATCCCTTTGTAACCACTTCACAAGTTTTTCTTTGAATCCATGCACTATTTTGACACAACATCGATAAGTTGCCAAAAAATAATCAGAAATTAGTGTATCCGTTACAAATTAATTTCATAGTGGTTACGGAAGGATATACCCCCCCCCAAAAAAAAAAGAAGAACTTCAAAACGTTCTGTTGAAAGATATTCAAATCTTGATGTTGCACGATTTAAAATGATTCCGGGAAATTATTTCATATCCCACTCATTCAACCGAATCAAGTCCACTAGGGAGTTTATTGTGGATATGTTTTTCTACTTCCCGGAACAAAGGGTTTTCTAATTTGAATTCAATTTTGGGGGATTATATACTAAAAATCATTTTTAGTAAAAAATAAGTGATGTCTTTATCTTATTGTAACTTCGCCAATAAGAACAATTTTAGTTTGGTACATCGTATTTGAAACAACATTACCAATCATTTTAAGCCTTTAAATGATGAGTGCCATCATCAAACAATATCCGCCTTACACGGCAGCTCATATTGCCAACTTTATTCTTTTTTATGGAAAGCAAGATGGATTTCCAATTGATAATTTAAAGCTTCAAAAATTAACCTATATCTTTTTTGGTTGGATGAGTGCATTCATTCCAAAATACCCTTTGTATTTAGACCCTATTTATGCTTGGAAATTCGGGCCTGTTATCAAATCTTTATACAATCAATACAAGCACTATTATAAGGACCCTATAAAATATGATGACTATGCATGGATTGATACACAATTTAGACACTTATTTGATAACGACAAAGCAGAAATAAATATAATGAATGAGGAAATTTATGAAATTTTAAAACTTCTTTGGGATAAATATAAATCAGCTTCTTCTGGATATTTAGTTGATATAACTCATGAAAAAGGAGGCCCATGGGATAAAACATACGATGGAACTCTAGATAAGGTTATTCCCGTAAGAATCATCCAAAATTATTATCAAGGGGTTATTGAACAAATAGGAAAGTAAGGTTTTATAGAGCATAGATCAAAAGGATACATCTCTTATAGATAAAGTAAAAGGTGTCTTAGACAGTATCCTTGACGATTCTTCATTTAAATCAGAGAATGAAAGTCATCAAAGTAAATATTATCATGATTTTCAAGAACAAAAATTAAAACATCGAAATGAAGAATTTGAAATTTATAAATTAGAGAGAAAACGTAGGATAGAACTTCAAGAAACGTTTTCAAAATGGGCAAAGCGGGT
>JAPORT010000150.1:25785-41789 GCA_026710085.1 Flavobacteriaceae bacterium
GAGGTTTGAAAGCGGATATCGTGATATTACAACGGGGCAACCAGACGCAATTGGATGAAGCCTTCGAGCAAGGGGTACATGAAGGACAGGCTTGGATGGACATCCCTGACTTATGATGGCCATGGTGTATCGGATTGGTGCTTTAGTGGCATTCTTATTGTCATGGGCTTGTGATCATGCCCGTATTGAGTATGATGTCACACCGATTTCGAGAACCATCACTTATTTGATCATCCATACCAGTGCGACCAAAGAGGGGCACCATGTCGACGGAGAAGACATTTTGCGCTGGCACACTGCTGCAGCCCCCAAGGGGCGTGGTTGGCAAACGGGTGGTTACCATCGACTGGTATTACTGGATGGGACAGTAGAAAAATTATATCCTTTCAATCAAGTGACCAATGGCGCTTTGGGACTCAATGATCAGGCGATTCATTTTTGTTATATCGGCGGGGTTGATTTGAATCGGCGACCTAAAGACACGCGTACCAAGGGCCAGAAAAAGGCTTTGGCTTTATTGGTGCGGGATGCCGTCGAACGGTTTCCGAATATCCTAATCGCCGGCCATGGAGATGTACAGGCATTACAGGGGCGCCGGAGGCACAAGGCCTGTCCGGCGTTTGACACGACGGCCTGGTTGAAAACCATCGGTATTGATGAAAAGCATTTTTTAATACATGACAAAGCAAAGGGGTATGGCAAAAATCTCGTTGGATCAGGCGAAAGAAAAACAAGAGAGCCAATCGGAAGTTTTCGAACTTTCGGTACCCCCTCCTTTTTTTACCACTATTTTGATTTATTGGATTTTCCCATTGATTCATCTCCTTGATATTCATAAAAATCTGTATGGTAGATTGCATAGTTCCATTTGAAAAAAATATACACAACGTGGAATCATGGTGCACTAAGGGGAGACAATGCATCTGTTTTTTGCTAAAAATTAAGAGATACAGACGATTTGTCCCCCTAAATGAAGCATTTACACTCCCCTATGGTAAGTCATTGGTGCCGTAACTTCGAGCAACCAATTATTTCAAATGTTGGAACAAATGATAAACAAACGGATTGAACTTAAAAATAGAATCAAAAGTATTTTTCTTATTGCCCTCTTAACTAGTGGGGCAAGCTTCGGTCAGCAGACCATCACAGGAGTCGTTACATCCTCGAAAGATGGTCAACCCATTCCTGGGGTGAACGTTATTGTTAAGGGAACAGCAACTGGCGTGACAACTGATTTTGACGGAAACTATACCGTTATTGCTTCACCAGAAGACGTGCTGGTGTTTTCATACATTGGATTACAAACTCAAGAGATTACCGTGGGGAGTCAAACGACAATCAATACAACGCTACAAGAGGATTTAGATTCCTTGGATGAAGTGGTCGTGGTTGGTTACGGTACCCAAAAGAAATCCGATCTTACAGGAGCTGTCGCCGATGTTGAAGTGGACCAATTGCAGTCCCGTGCGGTGACCAATATTAGCGCTGGGCTTTCAGGACTGGTCTCCGGTGTTCTAGTAACCCAAAGTAGTGGTGGTTTTGCAGGCAATGACACCGGGACGATTCGAATTCGGGGTATTGGAACCTTTAATAACTCCAATCCTCTAGTGATCGTTGATGGGGTACAAGCCAACATCAATGATATTGATCCGAATGATGTCGAGAGCATCTCTGTGCTAAAAGATGCCGCTTCGGCAGCTATCTACGGTTCTCGTGCAGCCAATGGAGTCGTCTTGGTCACAACCAAAAAAGGGGAGCCGGGAAAGCCAGTCATTGAATATAATGGTTATGCTGGGTTTCAAATCGTCAATAGGAAGTTGGACTATGTCAATGATTCCGCTGATTGGATGGAAGCTGCAAACTTATTGAATGGGGGTGAAATCTTTTCACAAGAAGAAATTCAAGAGTGGCGTGACAATCCTAATGATCCTTTACGCTATCCAAACGTCAATTGGTACGAAGAGTTTGTGGGTCGAACGGCTTTCTTACAAAATCATTCCTTTTCTTTAAGCGGAGGGACCGATGTGACCCAATATCGGTTCGCGATTAATTATCTTGATCAAAAGGGTATCAGGCCAGGAAACGACTTTGATCGTTATGGTTTCAGGTTAAACGTCCAATCGGAGCCCTTAAAAGGGTTGAATGTTAGTAGTAATCTGTTTTTTAGGTGGTCCGATCTATCCAATGGTCGGGCTTTTAATGATGGGGCCAATGTGTTAGGTGTTGGATGGGCTCCTTTAATGCCTAATATTCAGTCTCCTGACGGAAGGTTTGGAGATGCACAATCTTCAGCCGTAGGAAGTGTTTTTAATTATAATGCCACTTTAGCGAACTCGTCCATTACACGGAGAGAACAACGTCTTTTGGGAGATATCTCGGTTTCATATGAAATTCTGGACGGTTTAAAGGTAACTGGAAAAGTGGCATTGAATTTCAACAACAGATTAGCAAACAACTTTACCGGAACCTTTGATTTATGGGACTTTCGAAGAGATATCATCTCGCGAACAATTAATGGTGTGACCAATCGAAGGGTTAGTGCAAGAGAAGATCAGAATTATCTGCTAACATCCAATTTCTTTTTGAATTACAATAAGACCTTTGGGAAACATGATGTTGAAGTATTTGGAGGGTTCGAAACGCTACAGTTTCGAAGTGATTTTATTTCTGCGGGGATCGATAACTTACTCAGTGATCAGGTTGCCGTGATTAACGCAGGTCTCTTGAATCCAAGGGTTGGTGGTAATCTGGTAGAGTGGGCATTGAATTCTTACTTTGGTCGGTTGAGTTACAATTTTGATGGTAAATACCTACTTCAAGCTAATTTCAGAGCGGATGGATCCTCTCGTTTTGCACCAGACAACCGTTGGGGTTATTTTCCGGCCTTTTCAGCTGGTTGGGTCATTTCCAAGGAACGTTTTATGGAGGATATGGGGGGCTTGAACTTTTTGAAATTGAGGGCGTCTTGGGGTAAATTGGGTAATAATGGCATCGGCAACTACGCCTATCAAGATGTTTATGATATTGGTCAAAATTATTCTTTTGGCGGTACGGTTGTGGCCGGAGCCGCGCAAAATAGGTTGGTCGACCCAACGATCCGCTGGGAAACGACGATATCTTCGGACATCGCCCTCGAAGCAATTCTTTTCAACACACTAGACCTTAGTTTTGAATATTTCCATAGGGAAACCGAAGATATTCTGACGAACCTGCCTATTCCTAGGTTTTTAGGCGATAAGAGCAATCCAACGGTCAACTTAGCCAATATGATCAATCAGGGATTTGAAGTGAATTTGGGATATAACGGTCGTATTCGGGATGACTTTAACTATGCCATTTCAGCCCATTTTACCCAGGTCGAGAATGAAGTCACGGATTATTTTGCTGATATCAAAACAGGGCCCATCCAAATTGGTCTCCCCTTTAACTCCTTTTGGGGTTATGAGGCCATCGGTCTATTTACAAGTCAAGAGCAATTGGATGCAGCACCGGTGCACCCTGGGAATACTTCCTTGGGTGATGTTGAAATCAAAGATCAATTAACGGTTGATTCTGATGGGGATGGTCTTCCTGATGAAGGAGATGGTGAGATCAATACTCAAGATCAGGTCTTTTTGGGAAGTGATATCCCAAAGTTTACTTATGGCGGTGTGATCAACTTAAACTATAGAAACGTGGATTTTGGATTCATTTTTCAAGGCATTTTAAATCGGGATCTGATGACTTGGGGGGAAAGTATTAATCCCATTTTACTTGGTGACCGGGGTGCTTTACATCAGAGATGGTTGGATGAGGCTTGGTCCGAGTCCAATCCGACGGGAACTCTACCGAGACTCAACCGAGATGGATTTAATAATTTAAATGGCTCTCGAGGGAGAGGGAATGCGAATGGTTATTGGGTGAATGATGTCTCCTATTTCAGGGTGAAAAATATTCAGTTAGGTTACAGTCTTCCTACAAATATTCTGGATAAGCTACACTTAAGCAGATTGAGGTTCTACGTGAGTTTGGATAATCCCTTTTTGATGACCAATGAAAAGTGGGGTGTGGATCCTGAAACGGGATCTGGTAATAGGATACCGAATGTTTCTTCCTACATCATCGGATTGAACCTACGATTTTAATTGATGTGTTTTACAAAAAATAGGGCTATGAAAAAAAATAAAATAAAGGACACTTTCAAGGCAAGCGTACATATGCTTTTGATGTTGATGATTCTTGTGTCATGCGATGATAAGTTAGAGACCAATCCGCCAGATCAGCTATCCAGTGAAACATTCTGGAGAACGATAGGCGATGCCAATGCTGGATTGGCCGCCATATACGATGGTCTTCAGGGTAATTCAAGGGATAAATTAAGTTGGTCCAAACTTGGGTATTTCGATGTATTTACCCCTATTGGTAATAGCCGTAATGGGGGCGCTAGAAGAATTGCTGAAGGAGGTGGAACGGTTAATGAAGGAATCTTTAGAAATTTTTGGAGAGCGATGTACAAGGGGGTCGTCAGAGCCAATGATTTTCTTGATAATATTGATCGTGTGTCTTTTGACATTCCAAACGGAGAGGTCGAAAAAAATAGGATGATTGGTGAAGCACGATTTTTGAGGGCGATGTACTATTATCTATTGGTGGAGCAATACGGTGATGTGCCTTTGTTTACCTCTGTACCCGGCATTGAAGATGCTTCAGCAACCAGAGCTCCCAAAGCTGAGGTGATTGCTCTTATCAAAGAAGATCTAGCCTTCGCTTTTGCGAATCTTCCCAATCCAGGTACGGAGGAGACTGGGAGGGCGACAAAAGGAGCTGCCAAGGCATTGGAAGTGAAAATAGCTCTTTACGAAAAGAATTGGGCAGCGGCGGCAGCGGCTTGCGAGACCATCATGACCATGGGATATGCCTTGGTGCCTGAATTTGAAGATGTCATCAACATCGACAATGAAAACAATGACGAGGTCATTTTTGATGTGGAGCATGTTTTTATGACGGATGCCGAACCTGGAGGAAGTTTTGAAAAGTACTACGCTTTTCGAAGTTCGGCTGCTTCGGGATGGTCCGAAATACAACCCACACGATGGTTGGTGGAACAATATGAAGTCCTTGATCCAAATCCTACTAGTGTGAACCCTGATCCAGAAAGGATTCCCAATGAGGTTTTTTATTTTTTTGAAGGGCGTGATCCGCGTATGGACAAAACGATCCTTCGCGCAGGAAAAACCTTTGTGAATCAGTTTAACACTTCTATCGTGCATCCGCATGAGTTTAGTGCGATCAACCATACTCAAACCGGAATGCACATGCGCAAATATGTGATTCCTGGCCCTGGGTCTGCTAATTTTGATTCCCCCCTGGATTTCATCATATTCCGTTATGCGGATATTTTGTTGAATTACCTTGAGGCTGTAGCGATGCGAGATGGCATCAATACAGTTTCTCAAGAAATCTTGGATCAGACGATTAATGCCATCAGGATAAGAGCTTCCAATACATTACCATTATTCACTTCAGGCAATATCACCATGGAAGATATCTATCACGAGCGCATCGTTGAGCTGGCCATGGAGGGATGGACCTATTTTGATATGAAACGAAATGGAATGATTGAAATGAATGACGGTTATGTGGTACAAGGCTTGAGAATTAAAGCCGGTCAAACCATTGAATTTAATAACCAAGTCCGTCCACCTCGTTTCTTTGACCCCAATAAACATTATCTATGGCCTATAACGATTGATGAACTAGAACGCGGAGAAGGTTTAGAGCAAAACCCTGGTTATACCGATTAGCAAGGGATTTAAATGATTTTAAAAAGCATGTCCTAATTAGGAGGTTATCTTTATATTATTTTGTATAAACAATCTATAGTCATGGAAGATAGGACTTTCTTTTTGAAGAAAGCCTTAGCAATATTGAAGGTTTCTATCTATAGGCGACCATAAAGGAATTCATACCATTACATAAAGGAAGCCGTTGAATAATGCAAAATAAAAAAATGGGGTGTTATAAGGAAACCATGTTTTCTTTGTTCAGCCAATGGATTGACTCATTCGATGTTACTTTCCTCTAAAAAAATCACGATATACCTCTAGTTTCGATCTTTTGGCCGCTTTTTCCGTCATGTTTGTGCCGAATAGAGCTTTTGAGAACCCCACTTTCTCTTGACGCCCTTTTTAGATTGGCATGAGAGTCAACATGCCTGGTGATCTCTTCAAATGGTATGCCATCGACTCCAAGACATGTTGATTGGGGATTTTCTCCAATCCTTTGAGTCTTGTCACTTGACATTGGAACCAACGAGCTAGGCTTCCAAAAGTCTGTTCGATTACCCAACGTTCTTTATTAATGGTTTTGTTTCGCTCTTTTAGTGGCTTGGTCAAGGGCTTGTTACGATCGCCTTTTTCCATCACGAAAGATTCACTGCCCATGTCCTCTAAGAACAGGGCATTCTTTTCTGATGGGTCGCCTTGATCAGCCAACACTCGTTGTCGCTCCGCCACCGAAAGGCCTTCCATCAAAAGCTTTAGGCCTTGACGATCATGCTCATTAGATGCCACGGTATATACCCCTAAAATCAAGCCTTTCTCCATCGTAGCGATGTGCCACTTGTCACCATCATCCTTTTTTTCTCTTTTGGAACCAACGAGCTTCATAATCTGCGTTGGGACTGTCTTCTGGTTTTTCTCATGATCGCTCGCTTCGGCTTGAAGCTCTGGCTTTTCAAGCTCGCCTTCTTTTCGGTCTTGTGCCATCTTTTTGGGTTTGCTTTTGGGCGAAAAAGGACTTGCTATGATGCTGGTATCCACCACCGCTGTTCCTTGAATGATGACCTCCTTTTGGGTCGTTGTGGATGGACTTTGTCCATGATGCTTTGATAGAGCTCTTGAGCCGTCCATGCCGAACGAAAACGAGACAGTGTTCCATGCATCCTCGATGTCCCCTAAAAGCCGTGAAACAAACGCATACTCTCTTTCATGAATGCTTCAGTCTGAACATCGGAGAGGTGGAACCAAACCGAAATCAGTTGCATTTTCAGTCAAACCATGGGGTTATTGGCTTTTTGGCCTAATGGATCGCGTTCAACCCATCAAGCTTCAATGGATTGCCTATCGATGATGGCATGGACTGGATTAAAAAACGGTTGGGTTTTTGTTTGGCTTGGGGAGAAGAAGTGCCGGTCAATGCTCCGTCGTTGGTGCTTTGAACCGAACCAAATCATCGCCAAAGTCATTGATTACAACGATCAAGAAACGATGCATCCATGAACAGACGACAGAGTATGCGGTGATCAACACCGATCAAGCCCATGGCTATCGAGGCATGAAGAGGACTCATGGCGTCATCTGCCATCGTCGACGAGCGTTTGTTGATGGAACAGTTCACACCAATGGGATGGAATCCTTTGGGGCTAGAGTCAAGCGTTCCTATAAAGACACCCATCATTGGTGGAGTCGCCAACATGGACAGAGTGACCTCCATGAACTGCCATGGAAACCCCATAACAAGGAGAAGACGTTACTCGATCACATGGTGCTCTTAGTGTGTGAAACCACAGAACATCGGTTGACAGATGAAGCATGGCTTGGGAAGCAAAACGAAGCAACAAGCTTCATGTTTAGAAAAGAAATCAGAATATGCTTTGCATAGGAACAATCAGTCCATCTCATCGTGAGCTCCTTTTGGAGCACATGAACAAAAGAAGTTATGAAAAAACGACCGTACAAATATTTGCCAAAAAACGATAGGCCAATACACCGGCATTTCATGGCTGCTACGTTGATTCGTTTGGGAACCAAAACATCACCAAAAAAAGCCAAATCGAAGCCTAATAAACCTATGTCAAAATAGACGTATGATTCCCTTTTTTTAATGTTTTGTTGTGAAACGAAAAAGACTTAATTCCATCGTCTTAAAGATTACAAAAAGAAGCATCTTTATTTGATGCTATAAGTATTCTATTCAATCCCTGCTTTGTCAGGGATTTTTCTTTGGGAGATGATATCAACGACTTATCTCCGTAGATTTGGATGGTTGGGGTTGTCTAGTGATGCCTTGTTGTCGATTCCGCCATAAGACATTGGCTTGTTCTAATTTCTGATGAATGCTGATGACTTGGGTTTGATGTTGTTTTTACGATGGTTGAGACATAACTTGTTTTTCTAAGAAGCCGTCTTTTTTCGAATATTTAAAAGCGTATAATCTCCTACACAAGCTATTGACCTAGCTATGAGGCTAAGACTTGCACCCGTGAAGATGGAGGAATCGACAATGATTGTTGCATAAAGACCTGCCAGAATCAAACCGGTTTGATGAGTATCTTTTCGTCATGCTTTTTTGTTTTGAGGCTTTCATTTCATGCTATGAAAGATATTGGAAAATAAGTTATCGAGGTTGTTGTTCTTGAAGCCATTGGATGGTTTGTTGATGATACGTCATCCCTTGAACTGTGGGTTTCATTTCAAATGGATGAATGGCATCGGTTTGTATGTTTTTAGCCATGCAAGCTAAAACTTTGGATTCTTTTTTTGAAGAGGATAAAAAGCTTTGTGTTTTTAAGATTTCATAAAAATCATCACCCGATTGAAAAATGGTTCCTTTGGTAGGCAATGAAGTCTCTTTTGGAGATAAGGATAATGGAGGTTTCGGTCTAAAGGTTTGACTGAGCCATGATTGCATTGATGGAATGGAAAATTGATAGCAACCATTGGTTTGTTCATGAATACAACCATCATGTAATGCTTTTTGAAAGATAGAAATGGTTTCTTCTTTTTCAAATGTTTTTTGGAAAAACGCCATCCAATCTTCTTTTTGAAATTCAGATGGGTGTTGTTGATGATTTAAAAAGGAAACCATTGTTTCTTTTTCTTTCATCGATAATCGTCTGGTACGACGATGATAGTATCTTTTTTTAGCTTGGGTTCCACGATTTAAAATTTCTTTCAGTGCTTTTGGAGAGCATTGGGGTGTTTGATCTTTGAAATAAGCTTGCATTTGAGAAATATAGGTGGTGATATGAACAGGCCATTGATGGGTTTGTTGACTGATTTGATCCATCCATAAACTTAAACCAGGGTCATCTCGGGAAAAGCCAATACGATCAACCATCCAATCATAAATGATTTTTCTTTCTGATGTTTTATCTAATGGATTTAAAGGAATCACCGATTGCGGAGCAAAAAGAGAAATCCCATATTCTTCTAAGATATCTTGTGTTCTCCCCAATCCATTCATTAAAAAGACTGTAGGATGTTTGGGATGGCCTCGTCGATTATGTAATTGGTCTAATACATTGCTTAAGATTTTTCTATCTTCAGATGTTAAATGTTGATTTCCTAACATTTGGGCTTCATCCAATCCTATTAATGTTGGTCTATCAACAGCATTTAATGTTTTAATAATCCAATGTTTTTGAAATGAAAGTTTGGCTTCGATATTCAAACCTTGCCAAGACATCGGTAATTTTAATTGCCGTTTCCGCCAAAACTTCCATAAAGGTTCTCGTCCTAATCGTTTTCGAAATGATGTTAAATCTAATAAGGTAGGGATGTCCATTAAAACCAACTGCCATCCTTTTTGTTGAGCTAATTGATAACATTTTTCAGCTAAACTTGTTTTACCAGCACCCGGCGGGCCTTCAATTAAAAAAGAAGTCCTTCCTTTTTCTTCTTGTAATTGATCAATAAAGAATTCAAATTGGCTTAATTCTTCCTTTCGTCCATGAAAAATAGGATGTAATCCTCGACCCATTGATTATGTTTTGGGAATGATTTCTTTTTTTTACTATCATCAAAGTTAACCCATTGGGGACGCATCCGATTGGGTTGGTTTAATTCTAATAAAAACTCGCTGGGTTCTAATGAACGATTGTTTTGATCTCGACTGATGATATTGGGTGGGGTGCTGATATAGGTATTCCCTTTCGTAAGGGTTAAAGCCACATAAAACATTCTTCATCTTTTTCTAAGCCAGAAACTCGTGAATCAGGTAAATTGGTTACATCGATAGCAATCAAAAAAACATGATCAAATTCTAAGTCTTTGATGGAATGAATCGTGCTTAAAAAAAGCTTGTCGGCAACTTCTTTTTCGACTTTATTATATTCTCGAATTTTTTGATGGTGGTATTTGATGAATTCTCCTGCCGTTAAGGCATCGAATAAGGGTTTGCGATTTTCAGAAACATAGGTGAACCCAAATCAGTCTATCCTTTTAAAATGGCAAGAAAGTCTCCATATCGTTACATTCATTGGTTCATCATGATTATCCTCATACGTTTGATATTTCCACATCCATGTTTTTTAGTGAGTTTTTAAATCGGTTAGAGGAATTGTGAGTATGCTATTTATTATCAAAAGACAGTATCTTTTGGTTGTGTTGGGTTTAAGGGCATTCGGCTTAAGTAAGGAGGACACGTCTAATCTATGCATTTGTAAGGATTTTAGCATAATGAGACCTTTGCACTAAAATTTTGACTTTTCGCTAAAATGAAGGATTTGGTCTAAAATCCCTCTCTTTTTTATTGGACCATTGGTTTTTATCATTTTTTTTGTCTATGGTACTCGATAGGAAACCTTTTAAATCTTATCCATCCAAACCAATGAGCTTTTTGAATCCACATCAAGGGCGTCGCCGAACACCCATCCAACAGTTTTTCCATCAAGTCCATGAGATCATCGATTGGCAGCCGATGGAGGCTTTATTGGTCGAAAACGATCAATCCAGTAGAAAACAACGAGGTCAAAAAGCTTACCACCCCATGATTTGATTGAAAAGGCCGTTGATTTTGGTCTAGTTTCACCTCTCGGATGTCCGGACGGAAGCATTCATGAAAGACAGCATTCGTTTCACCGCTTTTGGGGATTTGGACATGGAAGATGCCGTTCCCGATCACATCACTTTGTCTCGTTTCCGTTCAGAGTTGACGGCCAAAAAGATCGATCAACAGATGATGGATGAAGTCCATCGGCTGTGAGCCAAAAGAAAGTCATCATTCAAGGCACGGCGGTGGTGGATGCCAGTATCACCACCGGTCCTTTTTCGCCGAAAGGCTAACCCAAAAAGATCGCTCAAGACCGAAAAGAAGAGGAGCGTGAAGAGCCAGAGCTTCAAGCCGAACAGGGCGATCATAAGGAAAAATAGGAAGACAGTCCCAACGCCGACCATGAAGCCCGTTGGTTCCAAAAAAGGAAAAAATCGATGATGGTTACAAACGGCACATGATCACGACCGAGAAAGGCTTGATTCTGGGCGTACACACGGTGGCCGACAAGGAACATGACCGTCAAGGTCTCCAGCCCTTGATGGAAAGCCGAAGAACGAAAGCGAGTGTTGGCCGATAAAGGCGACCAATCAAAAGAGAATAATCCGTTCTTAGAGCGATGGGGAGTGCATCCTTGGTGATGGAAAAAGGCTCTCGTAACAAACCTTTAACCAAGTCACAAAAAGAACAAAACAAAGCCATGAGTCAAGAAAGCTGGGTGGTCGAACAGATCTTTGGTGCCCTGGCTCGTTGGTTTCACGGTCAAGTCATCCGATTCAAGGGATTGGAGAAAGTCCATCACCAGCATGTTTTGGAGTCGATGGCCTACCATTGAAAGAGATCCTCAAGTATGATGGCTCTCATGCAAACCTGAAAAGGGGGATGATGGAAAAAAGAAGCTCTCAAAGCCTTATTTGGCTCAAATAGGACCGAAAAAATGAGCCGAATAAGTCAAAATTAGAGACATATCGTGGTTTTTTGGAGGCAATGAACATCGAATGAGTGACCCATTGGCTGAAAAGAAAAAATAATTTCCTCATCACAATCCATTTTTTTGATTTTCCATTATTCAAAGGTCTCATAAAGTGAGACTCATCGTATATCTCCTTCCATCTATTATTCGTATTTTCCAATACTACTTAAATCATGCTAGGACATCCATTTTTCCATTGTTCAGGCTTCTTCTAGTGGAACTGATTTTTTAGCTAATTCAATGTATTTATCTTCCTTCATCTGATGAGCAAAAACTTCTTGATCCGAAACCTCAAAACGTTGATTTACTTTTTCTGTCATCTAGTCTCGTTGTCTTTGCATCATGATTTTTCAACTCAATAATTCGCTTTTCACCTAAATCTTTTTTAATAGTATGAAACACTTCGATTTCTAAATCTCTTAAAAGGGCGTACTTAAAAGTCGGGAGAGATCACTCAGATTGGTATGGTGTTTTTACTTTTCTTGCTCCGGTCCATGCTAGATAATCTCCATATCGAATTTTATTATAAGGCATGACGTATTTTAGAAACTTTCAATACTATTTCTGAATATCAAAGGATCTGTATGTCTACTATATCCTGTATAAAACGAAGCATGACGTTCTTTTTTAACAACATCGACACAACAATGTCGGTTTCTTGGAAACTTACCATTAATTTCTTGACCTCGTGAATACTCTTTACAATGCATTTTTCTTGCATAAGGAGTGGTTTCTTTATTCACGAGTGGTTTTCTTGTAAAATATGGGTGATAACCAAACCAGTATCATCCGTCTACAAAATAATTGATACTGGTAGGGTTAATACTAATATTTTCTTCATCCACTTTAATGATATCTTCAATTGATATGTTTTCTTTTTCAGCTGATGGATCCACTCATTTGATGTAGCTTTCCTCCAAAAAACCACCATATGCCTCCGATGTTGGTTCCTTTTTTCCGTCATGTTTGATCCGAATAGGGCTTTGAGGGCTTTTTTTCCTGATCTCCCTATTTAAGTTGCCATGAGAGCCATCATGCTTGGTGATCGCTTCAAATAATATTATGGACTCCAAAATAGGTTGATTCTGGACGTTCTCCAATCCCTTGAACCGTGCCACCAGCGAGCCAAACCGCCAAAGATCTGTTCGACCACTCAACGTTCTTGACTCATGGCTTTGTTTTGTTCTTTTGGTGGCTTGGTCAAGGGCTTGTTGCCATCGCCTTTTGCCATCCCGAAGGACTTGCTACCCATTGGTTCCAATAGCTGATCATTCTTTTCTGATGGGTCGCTTTAATCAGCCGAGACTCGTTGTCATTCCTCCACCGAAAGCCATTCCATCAAAGGCTGTAGGCCCTGACGATCATGGGCAACTACGGTATGCACCCCTCCAATCAAGCCTTTTTCGGTCGTAGCGATATGCCGCTTGCCACCATCGTACGTTTTTTCCCTTTTTTGAAACCAACGAGCTTCACAGCCAGATTAATATAGATGTTGGTAACGGGAAGTTTTACAAACAAATCTTTGAAGAAAGAACATCAGATGATAAGGTTGATGATGATATGCCATTCTAGAAAAGGAAAGGTTGGATTGATAATGGGGATTGGGCGTTTGGTTTGAGCCACAGCATCAATAAAACAAAAAGTAGATGCACCGTTTGTAATGCTAAGGGGTTTAGTTATACGATGGTGAAACATCACCCCACAGGACAGGAAAAAGCGTTGTATGATGTGGGGTTGTGCAACAAGTAAAACAAGTGTCCCCAACCCAATCAAATGTTGAAAGGGCGTGTTTTGTTTGAACGTTTTGAAAAGGAATTTGGAGTTGAAAAGAATCAAGAATACACGTTCTGTTCCAAAGAACCAAAACCAACCCCGCCCAGAGTTGTTTCCAAGCCTTTTAAGAGCATCTATACAAAAAAAGAGTTGGAGCAATACATCTATCAATTCCATACACTACTTTGGAAAGTGCGAAATAATGAAGATGTTAGCAAGGTAGTCACTACCTTTGTAACGAATATGAACCGCTTATTTTACAAACAACAACACTTTCTACAAGATATTAGCAGTTGGGATACGAGTAATGTTTGGAATATGTTTCAAATGTTTCGAGAGGCTAAAAATTTTAACCTAGATATAGGTAGTTGGGATGTTGGAAATGTTGAAACTATGTATGGGATGTTTGAATGGACTAGAAGTTTTAACCAAGATATAAGCCGTTGGGATGTGAGTCAAGTTGATAATATATGGGATGTTCTTTTATGCTACAAAGTTTAACCAAGATATAGGTAGTTGGGATACCAGCCAAGTAACCAATATGAGTGGAATGTTTCGGGGGTCCTATTTCAGACAAAATATAAGCCGTTGGGATGTCAGTAATGTATCAGAGTGTAAATATTTTTGTTTCGATAGCAATGTGTTAATATCTTATATGCCATCATTTACAAAATGCACCCCGTAGAAGCCAAATGAATCTATTTGATAGAAACAAACGAAATCCGTTGTATTTAGATGATAATGGAGTTACCATCAAAGTCAAGAGTTTCGATAAAAGTTTGATAGGAACGAAACATACACTCAACGGCGTGGAGTATGAAATTGTGGATAATTGGACGCTACGCGATAAGATTAGAAAAAATAAAGATGTCAGTAAAGTAGTAACGAGTCTTGTAACCGATATGAGTGAGATGTTTAGGAAGGCTAAAAGTTTTAACCAAGATATAGGTAGTTGGGATACCAGCCAAGTAACCAATATGAGTTGTATGTTTTATGATGCTATCAACTTCAACGGAGATATAGGTAGTTGGGGTACCAGCAATGTTATAAGTATGGGTTTGATGTTTGCAGGTGCTACCAATTTTAACCAAGATATAGGTAGTTGGGATACCAGCAATGTTATAAGTATGATTTAGATGTTTGCAGGTGCTACCAATTTTAACCAAGATATAGGTAGTTGGGATACCAGCAAAGTCACCGATATGAGTTCTATGTTTAGAAATGCTACCGACTTCAACGGAGATATAAGTAGTTGGGATACCAGCCAAGTCACCAATATGAGTTCTATGTTTTGTGATGCTATAATTTTTGACCAAGACCTAAGCCGTTGGGATACCAGCCAAGTCACCAATATGAGTTCTATGTTTAAAGGTGCTACATATTTTAACCAAGATATAGGTAGTTGGGATACCAGCCAAGTCACCGATATGAGTTGTATGTTTTTTGATGCTATAATTTTTAACCAAGACCTAAGCCGTTGGGATACCAGCCAAGTCACCGATATGGGTTGTATGTTTTATGATGCTACCAATTTTAACCAAGACCTAAGCCGTTGGGATACCAGCCAAGTCACCGATATGGATATGGGTGGGATGTTTCATGGGGCTAAAAGTTTTAACCAAGATATAGTATGCCATCATTTACAAAATGCACCCCGTAGAAGCCAAATGAATCTATATGATAGAAACAAACGAAATCCGTTGTATTTAGATGATAACGGAGTTACCATCAAAGTAAAGAGTTTCGATAAAAGTTTGATAGGAACGAAACATCGACTCAATGGTGTGAAGTATGAAATTGTGGATAATTGGACGCTACGCGATAAGATTAGAAAAAATAAAGATGTCAGTAAAGTAGTAACGAGTCTTGTAACCGATATGAGTGATATGTTTAGGGAGGCTATAAATTTTAACCGAAATATAAGCGGGTGGGATACTAGCCAAGTCACCAATATGAGTTATATGTTTCTAGAGGCTGGAAGTTTTAACCAAGATATAAGTAGTTGGGATGTCAGCAATGTTATAAGTATGAGTGGGATGTTTAGGAATGCTACCAATTTTAACCAAGATATAGGTAGTTGGGATACCAGCCAAGTCACCGATATGAGTTCTATGTTTAGGAATGCTACCAATTTTAACCAAGATATAGGTAGTTGGGATACCAGCCAAGTCACCGATATGAGTTCTATGTTTAGGAATGCTACCAATTTTAACCAAGATATAGGTAGTTGGGATACCAGCCAAGTCACCGATATGAGTTCTATGTTTAGGAATGCTACCAATTTTAACCAAGATATAGGTAGTTGGGATACCAGCAATGTTATAAGTATGAGTTGTATGTTTGATGGGGCTAAAAGTTTCAACCAAGATATAAGTAGTTGGGATACCAGCCAAGTAACCGATATGAGTGGGATGTTTCAAGGTGCTATAATTTTTGACCAAGACCTAAGCCGTTGGGATACCAGCCAAGTCACCGATATGAGTTCTATGTTTTATGATGCTACCAA
>JAPORT010000105.1 GCA_026710085.1 Flavobacteriaceae bacterium
GGTCGAAAAAAGGGCTTTTTCTAGGTCATGGAAACAAAAGAGGGGGGAAGTTCAGCCATAAGAGCCATCTTTCCCATTATTCTGGGAGTCATCTTGCTAATAGGCTTCCTGTTCAATGCAGGACACTTTTTTGGTGAAAATGCAGACCTCAAAAAAGGAATTACCCGTGTATTGGTCTTTGTACTTATTGCAGGTGCAGTAGTGGGCATATTCACCTATCTCATAGGTATCGTAGTGTAGATGAAACGCTACTAAATCTATAAGGATATCCGAAAGCGAGCAGTGATAATGGGGTTGCCCATTTCATTGTTCGCTTTGATGATGACATCGGTCATCGGGTCATTACTGTTCATCATCTTTTCCTTCAGCTTTTTAGTCATCATATCGGTATTCATTTTTAACGGAGGCCTCTATGTGGTATTGACACAACTGACCAAATACCCAGCCTTATTACATTTTAAAAAAGTATTCCTAGCCACCATCAGTAACAAACGAGAAAGTCAACTCCAATATGAAGAAAATTAACCTATCCGCATATCATCCTATCCTGAGCATAGAAAAGCACATTGTTTTTGCCAATAATGGCAATGTAGTATTGTGTTATAAAGCAGAACTGCCAGAAATCTATTCTCTGTCCTCAACCGATTTTGAAGATATACACGGCTCTTGGCTTCAGGCATTCAAATCTTTACCAACAAGTACGGTTATCCATAAGCAGGATATCTACAAAAAAGCCTCTATGAGCCCAATAATCTGCCAAACAAAAGCTTTTTGGAAAAAGCAACCTATCGATATTTTAAGGGAAGGGAGTGCCTAACCCATCAATCTTATTTGTACTTCATACTGCCTTTGGACAGAGCATTGAATGCTTCCAAGTTTACCAACCCTTTCCGAAAAGTGGAAAAGAGCATTCACAAACAACTGGACCATAATGTCCAAGAGTTTATTGCTTCGGTAAATGATGCGGTTTCCTTTATCAACAACAGCCATAAAGTGTCTATAAACCAATGAGCCAAGATGAAATCCTTGAATTGACCAATGCATACTTCAATGGGTTGAATGAGGGCTTTGATACGGATATTCAATTGAACCCTGCCCGCCGAGGTGGGAAATCTGTGATTGAAATTGGGGAGAACCATTTTGACGTGTTGGCTGTAAATAGCGAACTCTGTTTCGGTGATGTAGTACAAAGCAGTAAAACCAATGACAAATTTACTTCGGATGATTTTGTTTTCCATCAGGGCTTTATTGATGGATTGGGATTGAACCTGAATGAAAACCATATCATTCTGAGATATGACCAGGGAAAGAATTTGGGCATCAATCCCTTTTACATTTCCAATGAAGCGGATATGACCCCTGAGCGATTGGAAGACCTTGCCATTTTCCTATTGGAACTATTGGCTGAGGGCAGCCAGGTCTCAAAAGCTAAGGAAGTGACCATTAAAAAAGTGCTACTCCACTATTACAAACACATTCGGTCGAATCATTCACTAGCCTCTTTGTATCAATTTATAAATGATAAAAAGGATAGTCTCACAGAGGCTCTTAATATAAGGGAAGAGCATTTCAGTGTATACAACTTCCTACATATCCTTTCGGAATATGTGGATGGTGGTTTGTACAGTTTCCTCTTCAATGTGAACAAAGACCAGACTTATAAAATTGAGGATAAGCAAATGATTGTCTTTGAACTGGATGAAGTGAAGGACAACAAGGAAATCCTTTCCGTAATGCTGAAGCTCATCAAATCAGCTATCCAGCGTACCATCTGGAGAAACCGTTCTGAAAGGGGTATTATCCTATTTGATGAGTTTGCCAAACAGCTCAAATTCGATAATGTTCTGGAAAGCGTGGAATTCTATTATCAGGCCATACGAAAACAAAATGGGGCCATTGGGATTATTAATCCATCAACCAATTACCAAACAATTCCACGTCGGCCAGTATTCTGGAGAACACACAGGTCATTTACAGCCTTCGGAACGAAAAAGGGTACGAAGAACTTCAAAAGCGATTGAACCTGTCGAGCCACGACCTGAATCAATTAAAGTCCATTCACAACAACCTTACTGGATTAGAAAGTGTAGTCCTATCTTTAACCCTAATGTATACCTTATCTTCTAAAGTGACTTTAGTGTTGGATTTTTGAACTTTAACAACATAGAGTTTCTTCCCATTTATACTAATATACTGATATACCGCTTGCGGTTTAGTTGATAACGAATCGAGTGCCTTATGCACAATTCCATTGGCGTGAAAATCTGTTGATATACCATTAATTTGTTGGTCATCCGTTACACCCAAAATCAAAAAACCTCCATCTGTATTGGCAAAAGAGCTTATAATTTGAGCAATGGTTCGAGAGGGTGGAAGTACTGCCTTATATTCAAGTGATTGATTTTCAGGTTGACCTATCAGGTTTTTTACTTCTTCAGTAATATTCATTATTAAACAGGTATTTTATTAATGCCAGTGGTTTTTAAAATGTTGCCTAGCGTAAGGTGCCTCGGTTTACTCACTCCATTATCAATCCATAACTCGGCATTCTCGTAGTCAAGTACGTCTTTCTCAGATGAGTAATATATAATAACTTGACCGTTATCAGATGGCCTTATCACAATGGTTACTTCTATACCATTTTTAGTTATTCCACCAAGAACACTTTTCGCAAGCTCTTCTAGATTTGAACAGTCGTATTCTGGGTGCGCTTCCAAATGTTCAATTATTCGTCTCACTGACCTATCAATAAGTTGTTGAGCATATAAGAACATCTTCACATTTGGAGTTGATGTATGGCTGAATAAGTTTGCTAAATCTTTATCCATTAACGCTTCTTCAAGTTCTTCAATAGAAGTAACTCCTAAACTGGCTAAGTCCTCTTGTGTAATTTCTGCTTTAAAAGGGACAGAAGTTGATGCACTTTCCAAAGCAGCACTTAATTCTGAAATACTTGTTACATTGTACTCCTTCAATAAATTCGAAAATTCCTCTGCTTGATTAAATCTATTAATCCATTCGGGGTCTTTATCTATAGCACTTACCATTTCAGATAATTTACCTAAGTCCGTATTACTGCGCATTACCTTGTAAAGACTATCCTTATCTGAAATTGTATTCATAAAGAGCTCAGCTCTTTTGTCATAGTAATATGAAAAGTATTCTTTAGCATTTTTAGGGTTTCCCTCAAACCATTCTGATAGTAGACTGATTGCCTTAATCTCATCATCAGCATCTTTTTTAGAATGTTTTAAAAAATTCGAGATTTCTTCTGCAATATTTTTAAGATTTTTTGCCTTATAATTTCCAAAACCTACTTTTTGATGAATTAATAGGTTATTCCAATCTTCACCCAATAATTCTATAACCTCTAAAAGTTTTGAATCATTGATTTCATCAACATAAATGGAGTCTTTGAGACAAAATATGCCATTTTTATTGGGTATTACTTTATGCTTTTCAAATAGGATACTATTTGTTTCTACTACCAAAATAAATTTTCCGAAATCATTGAACCATTCAAACGTTTCTTCCTCAGGCTTTTCGAGAGATTTAGATAATTTATCTATGCTTTCTTGCTTTTCCACATCCTTAACAAGACCTATATAATCTAGTCTTTTCCAGTCGTTCCAACTTATATCGTTCCAGAATGGAATGTGTTGTTGTTTACATAAAGAGCTGGGGAAAAGGTCAAAAGTGAAAGACCATAATTTATTTTGTACTTCAGAAGAATAGCTTTTATCTGGAAACCAAATACTATCTAGCTTTGATTTTTCTTTGGATTTTTCTGTTTCAACAATAGTGGCTTCCCAAAGAAATGAACGTAGTGAACTTTGAATATTATCTTTATACCATTCTCTATTAAAGAATTTTTCAAGTGTATTAGGCATTCTGGAGTCAGCAACAAAAAATAAATTAAAATATGGCTTTGCTGAAATATTTGTTACCAGGTCTTTATATAATTTCAGAGCTTCTAACAATATTTCACGGTTTTCCTGAACCTCCTTATCGTCGTCTCGTTTAAGCCATATACCATCTCGTTCAGTTAATGGATTAAAATAGAAGCTGTTTATAACTATAGGGAAATAAAAGTCTTCTGTACCTATCATTGGAAAATCACAATAGAGTCTGGGCTTTCCATCGAGACTCTGCATATAATATTCATCTCCTTTTTTAATCCCTTCAGCTGCAATAGAAGTTCTGTCAGTTGATGATTTTAGAATATTAATGAATGAAATATTGCCATTGTCATTCATTTCAATTGTATGTAATTGAGCCTTCTCAGGGTTCTGTCTACTCGTAAAAGTCAGTTTTTTGCCTTCAACATTATTTATAATCTCTACACTTTCGATTTTAGATATAAATGTGAGTACATACGGCAGTAAATTAGTAAACTCATTTACACCTACACTTGCAATTTCTTTTTGTTCATCTGTACTTAAATGATAGGTAAAAGAGGTATTGAATGCCTTGATTATTGTCTGAGAAAGAAATTATTTGATCTAGACTTAGCGCACCTCTTATCATCGATAGCAAAAAATCCAATTGCCTCAAAGAGTTATCGTTCTCAATCTCTTTATATACTAGATTATCTTCAGTTCCAACAATTTCATGGATGATCATCCATAGATTCTTTTGACGGCTTCTTCAGCCATCTTTCGACCTTTTGGACTATAATCGCCAACACAAGACATCGCATAACTAATACGCTGTTCTCTTTTGTCTTCTGCAGACAATTCAAAATTTGAAGTTTTTTTTAATCGCTCAATCAATTCATCTTTTTTTTCTGATGGATTTCTTTTCATACTCGTTTTTATTATCCTATTATGGCGTTACATTGCTTACAAATGTAATTAAATAACCCATCTTATAAGAATATTCCCCTATGATAACTTCATTAGAATACAACTGATGCTTGTAGGATGTATCGAATAGGTTAACCTTTACTCCCTTTGTAATGTAAACAAAAAGATTCATGTGGTACTTTCACCTTTACTTGTCTAATGATTTTTTTCTCATCCCTTAAATCTTTTTCTAAAAGCTTTGACACATCTATACGATGTTATCAATGAGGAGAAATTCGAGAGAAAACATCATGAAACCTAAAAACACAAAACAAAAAGTTGATATAAGAATGTTGCAGTTTTATATGGAAAACATCAAAAAGGTTTCACAACAACCAACGGAAAAACAATCAAAGAACAAAAAAATTACCCTAACGACTAGTATTGGTAAGAGGTGGGATAGCCTATCTTTTGATTTAGTTAGATTGCATTTTTAATAAATCTCGACTTCGTATACAATTTAGAGTATCAAAAAAAGCTTGGAAGGAAATGCACTTGCAAAGTCAGAGTTCTCATTGAGAGTTCAAGGGGGTAGTGTTGTAGAAAAATGGTTTTTATAAAGTAGGTCAAAAATGTTGTGCAAGGAATCATTTTTATAACCGCTATGTTCCACTATCTAGTGCAGCGTAGGGACCCATGTTGATGTTATCTTTTCGATAGGATTAAGGTAGTTCAACTGACGAACCCCTCTGTGATTCATTTTATCTTCAATGATTTGTATTTCTTGTTCGGTATCGTCATCTATGCTTTCCCCCTTTGCGAACCACCCTCAGCAATCCGATTCGGATTTCAGCAGTGCCTAAATCCTTGATTGACAGGAATGGTATGGATACCATAACGAAGCAACTCAGTTGTTTTATATTGATGGTCATTGACAAGAAGCAATTCAATCACCAGAAGAGATTATCACAAGTCATCACCAAAAAGGTCGTCCAAGGAGAAAAAAGAAAAATCAAAAGAGGTCCATAAGGAAAACCTCTTTACCGAAGAATTATGAATAAAGTGCGAATGCCCAACGGATATCAACCATTCATCGTTTGTTTTGTCTCCAATATTTAGGCATAGGGCTAGGTGTTGAGAAAGTTATTGCCAAACACTAAGGTATCGATTGTCAAAAATGGAGATCATTGCAAGAGCAAGAACGATTGAGAGAAAAAAGAAAGCGATCGATGCTGAGTTAGTTCTCTACAAAATCTAAGCTTTAACCAAAAAAGAACTATATCTTTTATTTCGAAGAGACCTTTGCACTAAAATTTCGGCTTTCCACTGAAATATAGGACTGAATCAAAAAAAGCCTTAGTGTTATTTAAACATCTCAAACCATTTATTAAATAAAGTTCCAAACAATACTATTAAACACACTAAAAACCATTTTCCCCGCTTTTTTAGTTCCTACCATTATTTATGTGGAAGTTGTCCCAATTGCCACAAAAGAATTAAACAGACTCTCTATGATTTTTATCGTTTCACAATTCTCTTGTCTCTTTTGATGACTTCTTGAACTTTTCCATGAATTCGTTCTGCTAAAGTATTGGATTGTTTGTCAATCATGCTATGCAAGACACTATCGAAATGCTTTCCAAACTGCTGTGCCACTCAGATGATGTAATTAATACCTCGATCCAAGACATGTTGAACCAAAGAGTCAAAGATCTACGTGCCAAGCGGTATTTTGACAGTTTAAAATAGCTTTGAATATATATTCAAAATAAATGGGTGTTAAACGCTATTCATGAAATAGGGCTTTTCAATTAGCATATAGACTGTTTTTGTTTGAAATCGTATTTTCGTTTCATTGAAAAAAAAGTGATGTTATCTCAAAAGGAACAAAAAATAATTATTGATCGATTTAAGCCTTTGAAGCCAAGCCAATTAGGTTTTGGTTTTTATGATAAACAAACCAAAGAACTTGAACTGTTTTACACCGTCCATGAGTCAAAAGGCTATTTCCAATTAATGAACATTATTGCAGATATTGAAAAAACATTGAATCTAAAAATAGACATCACATCATTTGATTACTTAAATTCATTAGAACAAAAACAATCCGTCAAAAAAGAAAACATATTTTTTAATGACCAGAATCAAAGTTCCCGATTGGGAGAGATTGCAACACATTGAAGAATATATTACTCAATTGTACTCATTAACGAACTCCATCAGTTCCTTTGAATATTTCGTCAGGGATTGGAAAGTTTACAAACTGGCATCTAGATTAATGGAAGATATCTGTGAGGCAGGGGTTAACATATCGGAAGAAACGCAAGCTCAATTTCCACAAGTCGATTGGACAAGAATGGCTAGTACTCGATTGATTTTAGCTCATAAATATTTCAAAGTGTAATGGAATCAATTATGGAATGCGATAGTCCATAGTATTCCCCTATTAGAAAGACAAGTTGCAGAAATGAAAAAGTATTTAAAAGAAAAAGGGCATAAACCTAAACCAAGTCGACGAACTGACATAAACCGATGACTTTTTTTGATATAGAAAACAAGGAACCTACTTAAGGAGATCGGGTTGTGTAAATCAAAATCAGTCAATATTTGGGTGATGTTAGTCTCAAGAAATTTTCATGTTTGGTCAATCCTGAAGTGCCGATTAATTCTAGTGTTACCGAAGTGCAAGACTTTTCCAATGAAGATGTCCAATATGAAAAAATATTCAAGCTGTTTACTTAAAGAAGAGATATCTTATTTTCCAATGCATCAAGTCGATTTTGGTGGCTACCATGTCATTGGATTTGACATCAAACTTTTTGCACTACACTTGATCGAATGGGTGTTCCTTTTAATATTCAAGGTTACCGTTTCGATTAGAATTTTTCATTATCCCAAGCCACGACATTAAAACTGTCACGCTTGAATTTTTCTTTTGACAATTAGAATCTTTTTCCACTCAAATGCTAGTAGAACCATTCTTTTATCCATTCGATTAACCTTACTCTCCACATTTCTAATAGAATTTAAGACTTCTTTATTGTATGGGCTTTTACACTTTCTATAGCGGTTGGTATCTG
>JAPORT010000079.1 GCA_026710085.1 Flavobacteriaceae bacterium
GAAAAGAAGCTCTTGATCAACGAGGAAAACAAGACGGTGGGAGGATAGCGCACTGGCAAAGAAAGCTCCTATGGGCATCCCTAAAGATGATGGCGATCGATGCCCCCGAATGAGTCGAACTTGCAAAAATTCTATTCTGAAATTTCAAAATCCTAAAGCTAACCAAACTCTTTAGGCTTCATTAAATTTTCTCATCGTATTCTTCAAGTTGGTACAATTTTTGACTTTCTGTTATGTAGAAATATTGCTTATGAAATTCAAAACAGTTCTTTATATCGTCCTCAGTGGTTTTTTATTCACAAATTGCAATTCCATACTTGTTCTTGCAGATTATAATTATCGTGTTGATTTCAATCAGTATAACACTTATGCCTTCTATAAACCAGGAATTGATAAAGTAGAAATTTCGGATCTTGATAAACAAAGAATTTTGGAGTCCATCGACTATCATCTACAAAACACAGGTTTTACTAAAAGTGAAACACCTGATTTATTGATTAGTATTGCAACAGAAGTTGAAGAAGACTTCTATCTATCTGGTTATTCTGGTTGGTATTGGAATCCTTGGTTTTGGGGAAATCCAAATCCCTACGGATTTTATAGTACTGTTTCAAGCAGACTCTATATTGATTTAATCGATGCTGAAAGTGGACGATTGATTTGGCAAGGCTATGGTGAAGGAAGATTGCAGCATTTGGGTGGTTTCGAAAAAGAAAATCGGATCAACGAGTTTGTTGAAAAGATCCTTTCTAAATATCCTCCAAATCAAACGAGTTCTGAAGTTTCTAATACCAATCGACAATCTTGATTAGCAACTTGAAGGGCTTGAGATAATCCACTTATTTTTTTTCCTCCAGCTGTAGCAAAAAATGGCTGTCCTCCACCCCTACCATTAATATGAATTCCTAGTTTATTGACTAGTTCCACTGCATTCAAATTCAATGAATCGATTAAATCTTTGGAAATCAAACAAGAAATGATCGGTGATCCCGAACTTATAGAACCCAAAACAATAATGGCTTTGTTGAGCTTTTTTTCAAGTGCAAAGGCTAATTTTCGAAGATCATTAGGTTTAAAGTTTACTTGACCAATAGCCAAAGAAACTCCTGAAATAATTTCGGTTGATTGAATCAATTTTTGTAGTTCGAGATCTATTTTCATTTGTTGAAATCGATCAATTTCTTTTCTAAACAATTGGTTTTGCGCTTGCAGTTCAGAAATAGCATCAACAATATTTTTTGGGTTTTTTAATAATACTTCAATATTTTCAAAATAATTGGTTCGTTCCACCAAATATCTTTTGGCCTCATCACCCGTTATGGCTTCAATTCTTCGGATTCCGGAGGCAATGGCTCTTTCAGATAAAATTTTAAAATGCCATATATCTGAAGTGTTTTTGACATGAGTTCCTCCACATAATTCAATGGATTGTCCATAACGAACAATTCGAACGGTATCTCCATATTTTTCACCAAATAGAGCCATAGCTCCTTGATCGATTGCATCATCAAAGGGGATATTTCTTTGTTCTTCCAATGCAATTTGCTCTCTAATTCGATCGTTGACAAAGTCCTCAATATCTTTTAATTGATCTTGAGTGACTTTTGAAAAATGTGAAAAGTCGAATCGGAATTCACGAGAGTGAATCATGGACCCTTTTTGAATGACATGCGTTCCTAAAGTTTTTCTCAAAGCTTGGTGAAGTAGATGAGTTGCCGTATGATTACAAGATGTTCGTTGGCGCTGTAATGCTTCGACCCTGACAATGAACCGCTCATCAATTTTAGCAGGAAGGGTCTTGGTATGGTGTAAAATGAGATTATTTTCTTTGGTAGTATTAACGATAAAATGATTGGTGCCATAACTGTCTTTTAAATATCCCTTATCGCCAACTTGCCCCCCACCCTCAGGATAAAATGGTGTTAAGTTAAATACTAAATGAAACACATCTTCTTTGTGATGTGTTTGTGCCTTTCGATATTGTGTGACTTTTATTTTCGTTTCTAATTTATCATATCCGATAAATTCTGTACGATCATCAGGGGAAAGAATAATCCAATCACCGACATTCACAGATTTTGCTAGCCTTGCACGTTCTCGCTGATTTTGCATATGGGATTGAAATCCCTGTTGATCCACTTTTAATCCTTTTTCTTTTGCAACCAATGAGGTCAGGTCTATAGGAAAACCAAAGGTGTCGTACAATTCGAACGCTTCAAAGCCATCTAGTGTCCCACTCGTATTTTGATCGATTAGTGCATGAAGTCTAAAAAGTCCTTGTTCTAATGTTTTTAGGAATGATTTTTCTTCTTCTCTAATGACATTGACAATCAAGTTTTGTTCTGAAATTAATTCCGGAAATACCGATTTCATTTGTCGGACTAACACTGGCACAATTCTATGAATGAACGGTTTTTTCATATTTAAATACGAAAAACTGTACCGGATAGCTCTTCTCAGGATTCTTCTTATGACATAACCAGCGTCTTTATTGCTAGGGAGTTGGCCATCTGCTATGGAAAAACAAACTGTTCTCAAATGATCAGCAATCACCCGAATGGCAATATCCACCTGATCGTTTTTGCCATAAGCACATCGAGTGATGGTTTCAATTTCAGAAATTAACGGTGTGAATATATCCGTATCATAATTGGATTGTTTTTTTTGCAACACCATGCATAATCGTTCAAACCCCATCCCTGTATCAACATGTTTTTGAGGCAATAATTTCAGTTCTCCACTAGTCAATCGATTGTATTGAATGAATACTAAATTCCAAATTTCAATGACTTCAGGATGGTCTTGATTCACTAGTTCCGATCCTTTGATTTTTTTTCTTTCTTCATCGTTACGAACATCAACATGTATTTCCGAGCAAGGTCCACAGGGGCCCACATCTCCCATTTCCCAAAAATTATCTTTTTTACCGAATTTTAGAATTCTATTTTCTGATAGATACGATTTCCAAAAGTTATTAGACTGTTCATCAAAGGGTACTTGATCTTGTTCCGATCCTTCAAAAACGGTCACATATATTCGGTTTTTATCGATCTTATAAATCTCAGTAAGAAGTTCCCATGCCCATCGAATGGCGTCTTTTTTAAAGTAATCTCCAAAACTCCAATTCCCCAACATCTCAAAAAATGTGTGGTGATATGTATCGATTCCAACCTCTTCCAAATCATTATGCTTTCCTGAGACTCTAAGGCATTTTTGAGTATCTGCTATTCTTTTATGTTTTGAAATAGAATTTCCAAGAAAAAATTCTTTAAACTGATTCATTCCAGCATTATTGAACATCAATGTTGGATCATCTTTCACCACCAAGGGTGCCGAAGGAACAATGGCATGGCCTTTGGATTTAAAAAACTCAAAAAATTTTTTTCTAACTAATGCGGATTTCACGTTACAAATATCTTACAATATCGTTTTAAGGCTATATAAATTGTTTCGTGTTACGATAATTTAACTTGTAATCTATTGTTTTTCAATAATTAAAACACAATAATTAAACTTAAATTGATGGTTTGAAAAAAAATCTTAAATTGCGCCCGAAATTAAACACTTGTTTGAAACGCACGTGATTCGTTTACTAGTTTTGGAACATCATTAGTTATCATGTTTTATTATATTCAGACATAAAGCAATCAATACCAATATTCGTTGGTTATTAAATGCATCGAATGGCAAATTCTAATTCTCCCAAACGCAAGCAAAAACGACATTATTACTTTTTTGACAACGAGCAAAAGGAATATATCTATATACCATTGTTCCAAAAAAGGCTTCGAGTTTTTTTAACGACTTTTCTATTAGGTTTACTAGCTAGTATTACAGTCGTATTTATCATCATACTCTCCGTTCCTCAGTCGTTGGATGTGATTATCACTTCAAAATTAATCAGTCAACAAAGAGAAATTCAAAATTTTAGAGTTCGTTTTGAAGAACTTAATAAAAAACTAGATAACGCAGAAAGTACTTTGTCTTCAATAGCCCAGCGTGATAAAAAATTATATCGAATCACCTATGATGCGAACCCACTTCCCGAAGAACGTTTTAGTCCAGGATATGGAGGTGCTGACCGTTATAGCAATTTAGAAGGTTATCAACATTCTGATATTTTGGTAGAAACTAGCAAGAGACTTGATATGCTACTATCTGACTTGGCTGTACAAAATTCTTCATTAAAAGAATTAGAATCCATTTCTGAAGAAAAAGAGGTTTTTTTGAAATCGGTTCCTTCAATCATACCGATTAAAAATGATCAGATTACTCGATTTTCTTCAGGCTTCGGCTATCGTAAAGATCCCTTCACACATCAAAGAAAAATGCATCGAGGAGTAGACTTTACAGTCAAGCGAGGAACCCCCATTTATGCGACTGGTGATGGTATTGTGGAGAGGGTTAGTTCCAAAATACCTGGGTATGGCAAGCATATCAAAATCAATCATGGATTTGGGTACCAAAGTCTCTATGCCCATTTGAGTAAATATAATGTTCGAAAAGGACAAAAAATACAAAGAGGCGATTTGATTGGTTATTCTGGCAATACAGGACGTTCCACAGGCCCTCATTTACATTATGAAATCATCAAAGATGGCATTCATCAAAATCCCATCCACTTTTATTATGGCAGTTTGTCTCCCGAGGAATTTGATGCAATAATCAGTAAATCGACACAATACAATAAATCTCTCGATTAGATTTAGGGAGTTATGTCTGTCAAACTTCCTAAAAAATTGTACTATTCTATTGGTGAAGTAGCAGATGCATTTAATGTCAGTCCATCAAAGCTCCGTTATTGGGAAACAGAGTTTAAGGAACTACAGCCCAAAAAGAAGCGGAATGGAATTCGTAAATACACTCCCAAAAATATTAAAGCCTTGGAACAAATATTGTATTTAAGAGAAGAGAAAAAATTGACCATTGATGGCACCAAAATAGCTTTAAATTCTGATCCTAATGATATTCAAAAAAAGGAATTGCTTGAAAAGTTAAAATCTCTGAGAAAAGATTTGATTGACTTTAGAGATAGCCTTTGAATCGGAATAAAGATTCCGAACTCATTGGTTCGGAACTTGAATATTTTTATTTTCTCCGATAAAACAGTTGGATAGGAACACCTAAATAATCAAAGTGTTTGCGAATTTGACTTTCTAAAAATCTTGAATAGGTCGGGTTGATGTACTGTGGCCTGCTACAGTGAAAAATAAACTGTGGAAATTTAGTGGGCAATTGCGATACAAATTTGATTTTGGGTTGCTTTCCCTTATAAGTTGGTGGTGGGGTCTGCTCAATGATAGGTAATAACACTTTATTGAGTTGATTGGTTGAAGTGCGATTTGTTCGATTTTGATAGACTTTCATAGCCACCTCTAAAGCTTTATACACCCTCTGTTTGTTGGTACATGAAATAAATAGAATAGGCACATCTTCAAAAGGAGAAATCTTTTTACTGATTTGATGTTCTATTTTTTTAGAACTCATCGTTTCTTTATTGATCAAGTCCCATTTATTGATCAATAAAACAATCCCTTTATGATTCCGATGAACCAACCAAAAAATATTTAGATCTTGCTTTTCAAACCCTTTTTCAGCATCAATCATTAAAAGACAAACATCCGATTGTTCAATGCTTTTAATAGCTCTCATCACCGAATAAAACTCGATATCTTCTTTGACTTTCGATTTTTTTCTAATGCCAGCCGTATCCACTAATTTAAACTGCAAACCAAATTTTTTATACACCGTATCGATACTATCTCGAGTGGTTCCTGACTGATTGGTGACAATACTTCGATCTTGTTGCATCAAAACATTTAAGAGTGATGATTTTCCAGCATTTGGTCGTCCAATGATAGCCAGTCGAGGGAGTTCCAGTTGATTTTCCTCGCGTTCATTTGGTATGTTCTGCACTAAATCATCCAATAATTCACCCGTTCCAAATCCATTGATACTCGATAGGGCAAACAGCCTATCAAATCCTAAACTATAGAATTCATTCACTAGACTTAATTTTTTGGCATCATCCACTTTGTTGACCACCAAAAACACCGGCTTCCCTGATTTTCTCAACAATTCGCATACATCGACATCAGCCGATGTTAAGCCCGTTTGCACATCCACCATGAATACAATGGAGTCGGCTTCATCAATAGCCAGTTTGACTTGCTTATCAATTTCTTTTTGAAAATGGTCTTGATTGCTTGTCACGTACCCTCCTGTATCCATCACACTAAAACTTTTTCCATTCCATTCCGAAAAAGCGTAGTGTCTATCCCTAGTAACGCCACTGGTTTTATCGACAATGGCTGTTCTGCTTTGGGTCAACCGATTAAAAAATGTCGACTTTCCTACATTAGGTCTCCCTACAATCGCTACAATATGTCCCACGGGATATGATTTTTAGCAATGTACTTTTAATAAGCCACAAATCACTACTCATTAAAATCACCAACAGACAAAACTATAGAATAAATCAAGTTTCATTTCATTATTCTAGTTCGAGCGTATATCAACATAACCACCATGCAACGTTGGTTGTATTCCATCAACCTAGTCCTCTTAAATGATATTAAAGCCAACCCTTTTTTACATTCATATAATTCTTATAGAAATGTCTTTATTTATGATATCTTATTTATCTAAACCATACTCATTAATCAACCAAGTCCGCATTGAAGGAACAGGAACAATGTATTCTTTTTTCTTGTTTCGATGAAATATTCCATCTTGAACTAGTCGCTTGTACAATTTTTCTGATTCTTCCAATGAAAGTTTCTTATTTATAAACTCAATAATATTTTCTTCACTGAAACTTTTTAGATTTTTATTTTGCTGTAACAAAGTAGCAACTACTTGAGATTCTCTTTTATTAAAGTTTTCAAGTGTTTGGTCATAATATCTCTCTTTTAATTCCAACCCCCTTGTTAAAACTCTTTCTAATCCTTCGGGCTTTAATTCTCCTTTGCTTTCTTTTAGTTCATCAAAAATAGCCGTTGTATAAGAAGTTATATGTTGTGCCCAACCATGAGTTTCTTTGACGATTTCATCAATCCAATGCTCGATGATTGCATCATTCATCTTTTTACTACACTCTACCAACCAATCTTTGATAATGGCACGTTCTGATACTTTATCTAATGGATCAAGATTGAAAACATAGTTATTGCTAAATCTTGAAATTCCCAAATCTTTAAAAATATTTTTTGTCATACCTAATCCACCAATTAGAAATACAAAACCTTTTTTTGTCTGTAAATTATGTAATTCCTCTAGTGTCATTTCTATTTTCCAATGATACTCAACGGGAATTTTATTTCGATTACCCAATATCTGTGCTTCATCTAAAACAATAAGTGTCGGTTTACTTTTGATTTTTTGAATCACTTTGAGCATGCTTTTATCGTTTATTTCTGCGTTTCTTTTAACTCCTGCCTTAAAAATAAAAAAGTCTAATCCTAACCAAGCATTCCAAGAACCATAAGAATTATTTTTGGATAACCATTCATAAAAAACATCGTTGTTCCATAAACATTCTATCGATATGTCACAGACTCGCCATTTCTCGACAATTGCTATCTTTTTTAATTCTTCTATTAAGGCAGTTTTTCCAACATCAGGCGAACCTTGTACTAAAAAAGATATTCCTTTTTCTGTATGTGAAGTTTCTTTCATTAATCCAATAAAACTCTTTTTTTCTTCAACACGTCCATGAAAAAATTTAGCTTTTCCACGATCGTCTCCATGATGAGGTACTCTTTCTTTCCTTTTATGTA
>JAPORT010000026.1 GCA_026710085.1 Flavobacteriaceae bacterium
TTAAAGGGATGGGCTAAACCGAATAAAAATGATTGAATAAGCATTAAAATAAAACGAGCAAAAAGAGATCAAGAACGAACAAATCACTGATGTTATATAAAACATTGAAGATTTAAAGTCCCTCCTAAACAACATTGTTATGGTACCATGTTTGAATGATTCCAAAACTTCGAAAGTTTTATATTTGTGGCCTGTAATGCCTCAATGATAAAGTCAAATCCTCAGGAGTATTAGAACATGAAAAGGACTTACCAACCTTCCAAACGAAAAAGAAGAAATAAACATGGTTTTCGAGCTAGAATGGCCACTGCTAATGGCCGAAAAATTCTATCAAGAAGACGTGCCAAAGGGAGAAAACGATTGACGGTATCCACTCAAGAAAAGAGATAGATTGATCAAAGCCGAAAAGTCGCAAAAATCAACGTCTTTCTTTAGTCATAAGGCTTTAGATTTTTTCAATAGAATCGATGCCTAAAAATACCAACATAGAAAGTATTTTGCTCATTGGATCAGGCCCGATTATCATTGGTCAAGCCTGCGAATTTGATTATTCAGGAACCCAAGCCTTAAGATCTTTAAAAGAAGATGGGATTCAAACCATTCTGCTAAACTCCAATCCAGCAACCATCATGACAGACCCATCAATGGCTGATCATATTTACCTAAAGCCATTGACCACTAAATCAATCGTTGATATTTTAAAAGAGCATCAAATCGATGCCGTTTTACCAACAATGGGTGGGCAAACAGCTCTAAATCTGTGTATTGAAGCAAATGATAAAGGGATTTGGAAGGATTTTAATGTAAAAATCATCGGTGTCGACATTGATGCCATTCAGATTACCGAAAATCGAGAAAAATTCAAGCAACTACTTGAAGATATTAACATACCAGCTGCACCAGCGGCCACTGCCAATTCATTTTTAAAAGGAAAAGAAATAGCTCAAGACTTTGGATTTCCCTTAGTCATCAGACCTTCTTATACACTGGGGGGCTCAGGAGCCTCTTTTGTTCATGAATCAAAAGATTTTGCTCGATTATTAACTCGGGGGTTAGAAACATCACCAATACATGAAGTATTAATTGATAAAGCGCTCGTGGGATGGAAAGAATACGAGTTAGAACTTCTAAGAGACCACAATGATAATGTGGTGATTATTTGCACCATTGAAAACATGGATCCGATGGGGATTCATACTGGAGATTCTATTACGGTTGCTCCCGCCATGACTCTTGCTGACACGACGTATCAGAAAATGCGTGATATGGCCATTAAAATGATGCGTAGTATTGGCCAATTTGCTGGTGGGTGTAATGTTCAATTTGCGGTGAGTCCTGATGAAAAGGAACAAATTATTGCCATTGAAATCAATCCTAGAGTTTCAAGATCTTCAGCTTTAGCATCAAAAGCCACGGGATATCCAATTGCAAAAATTGCTGCAAAGCTTGCGATAGGTTATACTTTGGATGAACTAGAAAATCAAATCACCAAATCGACATCGGCTCTTTTTGAACCCACTGTGGATTATGTTATCGTGAAAATACCTCGTTGGAATTTTGACAAGTTTGAAGAATCGGATCGTACTTTGGGTTTGCAAATGAAATCCGTTGGAGAAGTGATGGGAATTGGCAGGTCTTTTCAAGAAGCACTCCATAAAGCAACACAATCTCTCGAAGTCAAAAGAAATGGGCTAGGAGCCGACGGGAAAGGGATTAAAAAATATAAGACCATCGTTGAAAAACTAGCCAATCCTAGTTGGGATCGAGTTTTTGTCATTTATGATGCTCTGATGGCTGGAGTATCCATTACTCGCATACATCAAATCACCAAAATAGATTATTGGTTTCTCAAGCAGTATGAACAACTAGTGGAGTTAGAAAAAAAGATGACCACACAGACCATAAAAACCGTCTCGAGAGAGCTGATGATGGAAGCAAAACAAAAGGGATTTGCTGATCGACAAATTGCTCATATGCTAGGTTGTTTGGAAAGTCATGTATATGATACAAGAACGCAACTAGGAGTCAATCGAGTCTATAAACTAGTGGATACATGTGCTGCAGAATTTAAAGCGACAACAGCATACTACTACTCGACGTTTGAAGAATCCATGAAAGATAAGGATGGCCAAGTTTACAGTCACAATGAAAGTCACGTATCAAATCGAAAAAAAATAGTGGTATTAGGTTCTGGACCCAATCGAATTGGGCAGGGAATCGAATTTGATTATTGTTGTGTTCATGGGGTACTATCTGCAAGTGAATGCGGCTATGAAACCATCATGATTAACTGTAATCCAGAAACAGTATCAACAGATTTTGATATTGCGGATAAGCTTTATTTTGAACCTGTTTTTTGGGAGCATATTTATGATATTATCAACCATGAGAAACCTGAAGGAGTCATTGTTCAATTAGGAGGTCAAACTGCGTTGAAGTTATCAGAAAAACTAAACAAATACGACATTCCAATCATAGGAACAGGATTTGAATCACTGGATTTAGCAGAAGATCGTGGTCGATTTTCCACTTTGCTAAAGGAGAATAACATACCATACCCGCAATTTGGAGTTGCCAATAGTGCCCAAAAAGCTTTGGAATTGGCTGACTCACTTCATTTTCCAATTCTCGTTCGTCCGTCTTATGTGTTAGGAGGGCATGGAATGAAAATAGTCATTAATAAAGAAGAACTGGAAGCTCATGTGGTGAGTTTACTACAAAGTATCCCCAACAATAATTTGCTTTTAGACCAGTATTTAGAAGGGGCTATAGAAGCTGAAGCCGATGCTATTTGTGATGGAGAGGATGTCTACATTATTGGGATCATGGAACACATTGAACCGTGTGGTATTCATTCAGGAGATTCTAATGCAACTCTTCCCGTATTTAATTTGGGACCCTATGCTCTTCAGCAAATTAAAGACCACACTAAAAAAATTGCATTGACTCTTGGTGCCAAAGGACTGATTAATATTCAATTTGCCATCAAAGATGAAAAAGTGTATGTCATTGAAGCCAATCCTAGAGCTTCACGAACGGTCCCGTTTATTTCAAAGGCGTATAATGAACCCTATGTAAACTTTGCTACAAAAATCATGTTGGGCCATAATCGATTAAAAGACTTTACATTTCAACCGACTTTAAAAGGATTTGCTATCAAACAACCGGTCTTTTCTTTTGATAAGTTTCCAAATGTCAATAAATCATTAGGCCCTGAAATGAAAAGCACAGGAGAAAGTATTTTGTTTATCGATTCATTAAGAGACGATGCATTCTACGATCTTTATGCTCGAAGAAGAATGTATCTTACCAAGTAGATTTCTTTTGAGATCTTTTTTGTAGACTTTTCTCTTAAGTATCAACCAGCAAAGTTTATTCATGCCAACAAATAAATCCAAACAATTATGGGTTTTTATGGGGCTGGTTTTTTTAGCTTTGATTACTCGACTACTACCTCATCCTCCCAATTTTGCTCCCATGACAGCAATTGCTTTGATATCTGGAAATTATTTTAATGAAAAACCCTTGGCTGTGACTCTTCCCTTATTTGCCATGTTGTTTACCGACTTCTTTATTGGTTTTCATCGGTTAATCCCCATTGTCTACTTGTCTTTAGTGTTAACTACAGTATTGGGAATGGTGGTTTCTAAAATTTCTATTTGGAGTGTGTTATTGGGTTCTGCCATTTTTTTTGTTTTGACAAACTTTGGGGTTTGGTTGATGGGTAGTTATGGGTATACTTGGGAAGGTCTCTTGATGTGTTATACAATGGCCATTCCATTTTTTACCAATAGTATAGCAGGGGATATGTTTTATAGTTGGGCGATTCTATTGACCTTATTGATTATAGAAGATAGAAATTATTTTAAAAATCTTCGAAGTGTTTTTCGCCCCATCCATTAAAGTTTAAAAAACCATAAATTTTCATGTACGAGTTCATCAAACTTCAATTTGGTCTCTCTTAATTCATAAAATCTTGGAAACACCTGTGATGGCCGGTTATTAATAAGTTATTCATCTCATCCGATGAAATACAAAAACTATGGAATTAAAAATTGGCAATGAGTTTTTTATCGTTAGAAATTACAAAAGAAAAATTAATTTTAATCATTCAAAACATCTAACAAATAATCAAAAATATGAGTTCGAAATATCTTAATTCTTCAAGTATCAAAAGGAGGGATTTTATGAAAAAATCATTGCTTGCATCTTCGGTATTTATCGTTCCAAGAAATGTACTGGGTGGAGTCGGTTATACTGCTCCAAGTGATCAATTAAACTTGGCTGCTATTGGTGTTGGAGGTAAAGGATCATCCGATATCCGCCATGCTTGGAATAATGGTTCAGAGCGTGTTGTAGCCCTTTGTGACGTGCATTCTGATGGAGAGCATGGTGTCATTGACTCAAGAGAACGTTTTCCTAATGCTAAATTCTATAAAGACTTTAGAGTGATGTTTGACGAGCAAACAGATATCGATGCTGTAACGATTTCCACCCCTGATCATACGCATGCAAATGCTAGTATTTGGGCCATGGAAAGAAATAAACATGTCTATGTTCAAAAACCATTGACACACAACATCAAAGAAGCAAGAAAATTGACTTTGATGGCGAGAGAAAAAAAATTGGTGACTCAGATGGGCAATCAAGGAGGGTCCAATCCTGATCAGTTGGTCATTCAAAAGTGGGTTCGAGATGGAGAAATTGGAGATATTTCAACGGTTTATGTCTGGACGAATCGTCCCGTTTGGCCGCAAGGCTTTGCTATTGCTGAAGAAGCTCCATCACAAAAACCTGAAAATCTGGAATGGGATTTATGGTTAGGACCTGCAAAAGCTGTGGCCTACATTCCAAAATTACACCCCTTTGATTGGCGAGGATGGTGGGATTATGGAACAGGTGCTCTTGGTGATATGGGATGCCATATCATCGACGTTCCTTTTAAAGCTCTTGATTTAAAATATCCAGTTGATGTGCAGTGCAGTGTTGGTACTGTGTATACTAGAAATTGGACTCCAGAATATCATCCAGAAGGTTGCCCCGCCTCATCGATGGTAACACTCACATTTGAACCAACTTCGCTCAACAATTCAAAAATTAAAATGGTTTGGATGGATGGTGGTATACGGCCAGCTCATCCAGAGATGTTGCCTGTAGAAGCTGAAATCGGCTCTAATGGGATATTGATGGTGGGAGAAAAGGGCGTCATTCAAAGTGATGTCTATGCAATCGATCCGAAACTATACAAGCCAGGTGAACCAGTTCAAGTGGGTGAAAAAACCAACAATCCACGTTATGAGTTACCAGAATATGGACATCAAATGAGTTGGATTGAAGCATGTAAAGCTGGGTTTGATTCTCCCGAACATAAAGCTTTAACTTCTTCATTTGATTACGCAGGACCTTTAACTGAAACTGTATTAATGGGAAATATAGCCATCAGAAGTTATAATCTTAGAAAAGAAATACCAGGAGAATGGCCGCAATATTATGGCCGTCAAAAGCTTTTATGGGATGGCGAAAATATGCGAATCACCAATTTTGAAGAAGCGAATCAATTTGTGGGTAGAGAATATCGTTATTCTTGGAGAATCTAATAGATTCGGTTTTTTTAATTGATAATTGGGTTTGAAAATTCTGATTACTGGTGGATTGGGATACATCGGTGCACATGTCTGTGCTGTGTTACACCAAAAAGGTTATCGTATCGTCTTGATGGACAACTTATCCAACAGTTTTCTTCAGATGTACCACCAACTCATCACTCTTTTAGGTGAGCAATCGCTTGAATTTGAAAAAAAAGACATATCTCGACCTGATGAAGTGAAAGAATTGTTTCGAAAGCATTCTGATATCAAAGGAGTGATTCATTTGGCTGCCTTGAAATCAGTTAATCAAAGTATTGCCCAACCTTTATCTTATTATCACAATAATGTAGGGGGATTAATCACGTTACTGAGTGAAGTAAAATCAAAAAACATCCCATTTCTATTTTCTTCTTCTTGTACTGTTTACGGTCAAGCCGATCAATTACCGATTAAAGAAAACACGTCCTTGAAACCTAGTTTTTCCCCTTATGGATTTACAAAGCAAGTAGGAGAACAAATCATCAAAGACACGGCAAAAGCTAATGATTCATTCAAAGCAATGAGTTTGCGATATTTTAACCCTATTGGCGCACATCCTTCTTCTCTGATTGGAGAATGGCCAATTGGTGAACCTCAGAATTTAGTACCTTACATCACCCAAGTTGGTATTGGAAAGCGAAAAGAATTGAAAATTTTTGGAGACACCTATGATACTACTGATGGAACTTGTATCAGAGATTATATTCATGTGATGGATTTAGCCGAGGCTCATGTCTTGGGTTTGGAAACGCTTTTTTCCTCAAATTCAAATCATTATGTTTATAATGTTGGGCTTGGGAAAGGAGTTTCAGTAAAGGAAATGGTTTCTCGATTTGAAAAAGTGTCTGAAAGGCCCATTAAATACAAGATATCGAAGGCTCGAAAAGGGGATGTGCCTATTGCTTATGCAGATGCTTCAAGAATTCGTCATCAATTGAATTGGCAACCAAAATATTCGATAAATGATGCTTTACTGAGTGCATGGAATTGGGAAAAATATCTTCACTCCAATAATGATCATAAAGAATGACAACCACTAGATCTAATACAAAACGATGAAAAAAAGGGAACTCATCTCTAGAAGACAAGCTTTTAAAACCATAGCTGCAACAACGGCTTTGGGGTTGCATTATCCAACGGTGGCCATTCAAAAGTCATCAAAACGAAATCTCAAAAAAAATATCAAACAATCAGTATGTCATTGGTGTTATCAAGATATGTTGACTGTTGAGCAGTTAGCTATTGAGGTTAAAAAAATCGGATTGGTTGGTATCGATTTAGTGGGGCCAGAAAATTGGAAATATTTAAAAACTCATGATTTAGAGTCCACCATGTGTAATGGGGCTGAAATTAGTCTCACGGAAGGATTCAATGACAAGCAATATCATGGTGTTCTGGTGGACAGCTATTTAAAACATATTGATTTAGTTGCTGATGCTGGTTACAAAAACTTAATTTGTTTTAGTGGTAATCGAAGGGAAATCGATGACCAAGAGGGTTTAGAAAATTGTGTTGTAGGCCTCAAACGAATCCTTTCAAAAGCTGAAAAGAGAGGCGTTATAATTCACATGGAGTTACTTAATTCAAAAGTAGATCACAAAGATTATATGTGTGATAGAACTCATTGGGGAGTTGAGTTATGTAACGCAATTGGCTCAGAGAATTTCAAATTACTCTATGATATTTATCACATGCAAGTTCAAGAGGGAGATATCATTCGAAACATTAAAGATTATAGTCAGTATATCGGACATTACCATACAGCGGGCAATCCAGGTAGAAATGAGTTAGACACAAACCAAGAAATTTATTATCCGGCGGTCATAAGAGCAATCATTGATACAGGATATGATGGTTATTTGGCACAAGAATTTATTCCAAAAGATAAAAGCAATTTAGGCATGGATTCTCTTGCTCATGCTGTTGCTGTTTGTGATGTATAATCCTTGAGTTTTACTGCAGATAAAAATCAAGAATCTAAATTCGACTTCTACACGCACGACTATGCACATGGTTACGATCAGGACATGTTAGACTCTCAATTAGGATTTTAAT
>JAPORT010000147.1 GCA_026710085.1 Flavobacteriaceae bacterium
ACCCAAAATCGCCATCAAGGAACAAAAAGAAGTCATCATGATGGATGGCCAAACACCCATCCAAAAAGAGGCCTTCAAATTATTAAACATTCAGTCCCTCTAGTTTAGGGGCAATCGAGCGAAGACTCGTTAATCGTCTTCTCTTGGGATTCATTTTGATCAGAAAATAGGGGCCTGTCATGGTCTTTGGAGACCGATGAAGAGTTCAAAAAGGGGGGAAGTTCAGATCGAAACCAAACCGAATCTGCTGTTGGCCATAGCCCTCGAAAAAAAGATGTTCATTGAGATCGGATAAGGCTTGAATCACATAATCGGGTTGTTCGCCGATGCGTTGGTTATGGTTGCCTATTCCACCAGCAGCATCCCCTGTTAAGACGATGGGTTGAAACTTGACGGCCGTTAATTGTTTTCGCATCCTTGATGTTTCTTTGAGCCCTCTGCAAGAGCACATGTCATCCCATCGCTTGCAAAGGGATGTAAATGGATTTATACCACAGATAGGTAGGCAAGGATACGTTATCTTCATGTTATAAGGGTTGGATTATATTCGTCAAGATATTATCAGGACATGAAAAAGGAAGTCCCCAATCATTTAAGTCCGTTGGATAGAAATCATTAAAAACTCATCTATTCAAAGTATTTTTACATCATCAAAAGAAAATAGCCATGTTAACTGAAAAACAAATAGAACAAGTGATTGATGCGATGAAACCTTTTCATCCTAAAAAAATTGCGTATAGTGGATATGATTCGTATGATGATTATATTGAACTTCTTTATGATTTTAACGATCGGGCAACGATAACAGAATCCACCAAAATCATGATGCATTTGAAAGAAAAATTCGGGATTGAGGTGAATTTGGTGGAATACGATTGCATCCCTGACTATTGTAAGGATCGGGTTTTAAAAGAGGCTATTGTTTTGTACCATGACCAAAGAGCAAAAAGAGAACCTGCTCAAGCGATGTGACGCCATTGAGTCCTATTTCCAAAAATGGGAACAGCTTGTCCCAGATATTCAAGACAAAGACCAATTGATCTCAGATTTAAGTACACAAGTAGTTTCCACTTTTTATTCTTTTCTGATTAGTGAAAAACGCAATCAAATGCACAAACAGGTATATTCTGATTTAATTAACAATTACCCGTCCATTCAATGGCAAGTCATCAAAGAAATCAGGAATCGGATAGGTCATAATTACGAGAAACTAAGTGTGTTGGGGATACATGATTTTATTGTAGAACATATGATTCCGTTACAAAAAGAACTGCCCTACTTGAGAGAATATATCAACTCAGAAAAACATCGAAGAAAAGCCTAAAATCGATTCATCGATACGGTTACCCAAAACGACCAAATCGTCATCACGCTGTTTTTATCATCCGTCCAGAGTGGAGCTTCACTTTGAATCGTATTCCAATCATCAAAGAGAGGTTGATTGAAAAAGGCTTCATCACGGCTAATCACTAACCCGTCGGAGATGTAATCAAGATCATCGAACTCATAGCTCTGCAAAAAGACGCCCAGTTCATCGGCAATGGTTTGGAATACATGATGGGTGGATTCGGTTTTCCACTGATGGAAAAAGATTTTTAATTGGTGGAGGTTAATTCAATCATTGTTGTTTTCGTTACCTTGAACTGCTAAGAATTTTAGTCGGAGTCTGATGAGTTCCAATTCTTTTGAGATGATGGTTTGGCTTTCTTCGATCCTTGTTTGATTTTCTAAGATTGTTATCAATTTTTCCATGATCGTTATTTGGGTTTCGGTGATCTCATTTTGGGATGATAAGGTCGATTTTGGGCTTCCAATAATTTGATGGTGTTTCTTCTAATTCCCCATAGATTTTGGCTTATATCATCGTCCATGTTTCAAAATTAATTCAAATGAAGTGGATCGGAGGCAAGTTGCTTATCTAATGAAGTAGCTTCGCCTGGTGGATGTCCCGAAATGTAGTTTTGGATCACGTCATTGAATTAAGACCAGAGATTTTCTCTCATCACTACGATTTTAATTAGAAATTAAATCGTAGTAGTGGAACGGTTTTTTGATAACTGAAAAAGAACGTGAATAGGCTTATACCCTGATTTGGAAATGATATACCACCTTTTAGTGTATCATTCCCAAAATTAGAGTGACTAAATCAAATGGTCAGTTTCAATTGATCATAGCCAAGAAATACATTTTGAGGCAATTCCTTAGAAACCGTCTCATGAAACCCGATAAGATTACTGATATGAGTGAAATAACATTGTTTTGGCTGAATTTCCTTGATGAGTGCTAAAGCTTCGTCCACATTGAGATGATTCGGATGTGGTTCTTTACGAATACAACCCAAAACAAGCAATTGAAGATTCTTTAAATATTTTATTTTTTCTGGTTTGATGGACTTGATATCCGTGATGTAGGCAAAATCATCGATTCTAAAACCTAGTACGGGAACCACTGTATGATTGACTTCAATGGGTAAAATTTGTTTTCCTTTCAACTGAAAAGGAACTAAATCTTTGATGATGTTTGGGGTGACTTCAGGCCTTCCCTTGTAGGTTATTCGCTTGTCAAAAACATAATGGTATCTCTTTTTTAAGGATTTCAATACTCTTTTGGATAAAAAAATAGGGATGGGACCTTGTTTAAAATTAAATGCACGGATATCATCCAATCCTGCTGTATGATCCGCATGTTCATGAGTAAATAAAAGGGCATCAAGTCTTTGAAGTTTTGAGCGCAAACATTGTTGTCTGAAATCCGGACCACAATCAATGATTAAATGACAGTCATTCCATTGGATTAGAATTGAGCTTCTTAATCGATTGTCTCTTCTGTCTTCTGAAAAACAAACTTCATGATCACTGGTTACAACCGGTGCTCCATAGGAAGTTCCCGTACCTAAAAAAGTGATTTCAAGCATAATACTTTATGTAAATCATCGATTGTCGAATTTTATAGTCTCCAAAATTATGATTCCAACGTCACAATTGTCTTTGAAACTGAATTTTTAGAAAATTAAATAGTCAGATTTATCGACTTGACAAAATTCAAATTTTAACATGTTCCTCAAACTGACACGTTTTAAGTTTTTGTAATTTTCAGGCCTCAAATATCGAGTACAGTGCCTCACTTACCAGGAGATAAAATCATGGACAATCGTCCTTCGATTAATTATAAAGCACTCAAGATTAATCTCAATAAATTCATCTATGGCACTTTTGCAGAAATCGGTGCTGGACAGGAGGTCGCTCGGCATTTTTTTCGGGTTGGTAGTGCTTCTGGCACTATTGCAAAGACCATGAGTGCTTATGATAAAAATTTTAGCGATACCATCTATGGCCAAGAAAAAAATGGACAATATGTATCGGAGTTTCGTTTGCATAAGATGCTACTTCATGAAATTGAGTTATTAGAAAAAAGAATTCCAAGAACAGAAAATCCTGAAAAAATATTTTTTACCCTTGCCAATACCGTTGCGACAATTGATTTTGCCAAACGATTTAGAGGTCATGGTTGGATGGGAATCCGCTATCAGTTGGAACCGAATCAAGCATATAGCGAAATCATCTTACATGTTCGATTCAAGCAATTGGAAGCACGTTTGCAACAAGAAGTCATCGGCATTCTAGGTGTTAATCTAGTTTATGGAGCCTTTTATTATCATAATAATCCAAAAGCTATTTTGAAGTTTCTTTATGATCACATCGATCATACTTCCATCGAAATTGATACCATCAATTTTTCTGGTCCCATATTCGAAAAAGTAGATAATCGATTGATGAGTTTGGAACTGATTCGAAATAATATGACCGAAGCAGTCATGTTTGATCCCAACGGTAGTAACGTGATGCCTTCTCGAATCCTTTATAATAAAAATATATTGGCTCTTCGAGGTAGTTTTCGACCAGTTACCAAAGTGAACATTGATATGCTAGAAAAATCTTATGATGTTTTTCTATGTGAAAAAAATATAACAGACGATAATACCCAAGTCATTTTTGAAATCACGCTTTCCAATTTATTAAATAATGGAAAAGATGATGGCACCATCGATGAAACTGATTTTATGGACCGGGCCAAACTACTTTGTTCATTAGGTCATACCGTCATGATTTCGCATTTTCAGGAATACTATCGACTCGTTAGTTATTTTTCTGAGTATACTAAAAAGCAAATGGGTTTATGCATGGGCGTGGATAACTTTTTAAAAATATTTGTTGAAGATTACTATCAAGATGTTGAAGGAGGAATATTGGAAGCTTTTGGAAAAATGTTTCGTAATAATCTCAAAGTCTATTTGTATCCTCTTAGAGATGAACAAACTGGAACCATCATTCAATCCAACAATTTAAAGCTCAAACCGAGAATGAAAGATTTTTATAAGTTTTTCAAATACAATAATAAAATTGTCGATATCCTCGATTATGAAGAAGAATACCTAGATATCCATTCACGTGAGGTTTTGCAACAAATCAAAAAAGGAGGTCATGGATGGGAAGAAAAATTACCCAAAGGGATAGCTGATTTGATTATTCGTCAAAAAATGTTTGGACTGAATACCCAAACTTGATTCACTCGAATAAACTCAATATCTGATTGGCGTGATCTTTGGCATTAACCTTATCGATTCGGTGGGTTACCACACCTTGTTCATCAATTAAAAACGTTCTTCTACGAATCCCTAAATATTCTTTTCCCATGAACTTTTTTAATCCATAGACACCAAAACCACTGACCAATTGTTTTTCTACATCGGCTAACAGTGGGAATGGCAATTCATGTCTAAGCGCAAAATTTCTTTGCCGACGAACACTATCTAGGCTCACACCCAATAGTTTAAATCCTTTTTCTCGTAAATTTTTAAATCCTTCTTTAAGCGTTTGAACTTCTGAGGTACATACGGGAGTAGATGCTTTGGGATAAAAAAAGATGATTAGTTTTTGACCTTTGTATTGATCGAGTGTATGGGTGTTTTCAAGGTGATCCTTTACTTCGAAATTGGGTGCTTTTTCGCCTACCTCCAACATGAATGTTACTTTTGCTTCCAAAGATAATTCAACCCACTTTTATGACCAAAAAACAATGTGTGGAATTTGCAATACATCAACTAGAAGAATTATTTCCAAAAGTCGAAATTCCCTTAAATCATCAGGATAATTACACCTTTTTAATTGCCGTCTTACTATCAGCAAGGGCTACTGATGCGATGGTTAACCGCATCACACCCTTGCTTTGGGAAAAAGCTTCCAATCCATACGATATGATCAAATTATCTATTGAAGAAATTCAACAAATCATTAGACCCGTGGGACTGTCTCCCATGAAAGCCAAAGGAATTTATCATTTGTCCCACATTTTAATCGATAAATACCAAGGTCAAGTACCCAATACCATGGAAGCACTTGAGCAGTTACCAGCCGTTGGTCATAAAACAGCTAGTGTGGTGCTATCCCAAGCATTTGGAATTCCAGCTTTTCCTGTGGACACCCATATTCATCGATTGATGTATCGCTGGAATTTTTCCAATGGAAAAAGTGTCCAACAAACCGAAAAAGATGCCAAAAGATTATTTCCAAAAAAACTATGGAACAAACTTCATCTACAAATTATCTACTATGGGAGAAAATACAGTCCTGCAAGAAATTGGGATATCGAAAAAGACATCATTACAAAAACCATTGGAAGAAAGAAGTTGTTCAAGTAAAAACTGCCAAGTGGAATCCCAATTTGTAAGCGAGGCTAACTTAAAGTTACATCTCTATCTCTAGACTTTGGCTTTTTTACTGCTCGACTCCCCCAAAAAATGAGAGGATTCTAAAATAGACGTCTTGGAATATGATCGCAAAAACATTCTTTTCCTTGATGTCATAACATGACGGTTTGCAATTTTAAGAGAAAAGGCATGATGACTAGAATGTTTATGATTTCAGACAATCCATTTTTTTGACCTTGATTAAAGTAATTTAGACGGTTCCATTCGATGCTAAAACTGGATCAATACAATCCCAAATCCCATCTCATTATTAAAGGGGCTCAAGTACACAATTTACAAAATATCGATGTTGTGTTGCCCCACAAAAAGTTAATTGTCATTACAGGTTTATCTGGTTCTGGAAAAACATCGCTAGCTTTTGATACCATCTATGCTGAAGGACAACGTCGATTTGTTGAAAGTCTTTCATCTTATAATCGACAATTCATGGAACGCATCAACAAACCCAAAGTTGACTTTATAAAAGGACTAGCACCAACAATTGCTGTAGAACAAAGAGTACCCTCTGGGAATAAGCGATCAACTGTTGGGACCAAAACTGAAATTTATGACTATTTAAAACTCTTATATGCTAGAATAGGAAAAACCTATAGTCCAGACACAGGTGAAATCGTGAAATCACACGATGTTACTGATGTTCTAAATGACATAAAAAAAACAAAACAAGGAGAAAAACTTGCCATCCTCTCGCCAATTATTACTCCCAATAAAAAAATTGCTCTTCAAAAAATAAATTTTCTAATCAATGAAGGTTATGTCAGAGCTTATTATCAAAATAAAATCATCAAATTACTTGACTTAAAAAATCAATTGGTCAATAAAAACCGAGGTTTTTCGTTGGTTATCGAAAGAACAATTCATAAATTTGAAGACTCCTACTATCATAGGCTTGCTGATAGTATTTCCACGGCATTTCAAATCGGCAATGACCAATGTCATTTGCTGACATTGAACACCAATCAGATTAAAAAATTTTCTAAAAATTTTCAGCTTGATGGAATTGATTATATCAAACCCTCGATTCATTTTTTTAGTTTCAACAACCGACTTGGTTGTTGTCCAAAATGTAATGGTATTGGCCAAGCCTATGGCTACAGTGAAAGCCTTGTTATTCCCAATCCAACGCTTAGCATCGAAAATCATGCCATTGCTCCATGGAAATCCGAAAAATATCGATACTATTATGATTTGATTGTCACCAACGGCAACTCTGCCAATGTTCCCACGAATATTCCGTATGAAGAATTGTCTTCAGAAGAAAAGAATAATTTATGGAATAATGATGTTGATTTTTGTGGTATCAATAAATTTTTTGAGTTCATTGAAAGAGATTATAGTGATTTTACTCATCGAATTACCGTTTCAAAATACCGACATTATTCAACCTGCACCTACTGTAATGGATCGAGACTTCGACCAGAAACTCACTATGTCAAAATAAATGATACATCCCTTCCTGAACTCTTGCTGAAACCCATTGATGACTTGATTCGGTTTTTTGAGTCCATCAAACTTTCAGAATATGATTATAAAATCGCTAAAATCTTATTGCTTGAAATCAAAAACCGTCTTGATTATCTCGAGAATGTTGGACTAGGTTATTTAACACTCAATCGAACATTAAGCAGTCTTTCGGGTGGTGAATCTCAACGAATACAATTAGCTACAGCATTAGGAAGTAGTTTAGTAGGAGCTATATACATTCTTGATGAGCCATCCGTAGGTCTCCATGTTCAGGATAATCAAAAACTTATTGATATATTAAAATCGCTTCGAGATATAGGAAACACAGTCATTGTTGTCGAACACGATAGAGATATTATATCCAATGCTGATTATATTTTGGACATTGGCCCCGAAGCTGGAACAAAAGGGGGACAAGTCGTTGCTCTTGGTCCAATCAATGCCGTTAAAAAATCCAGTAGTCTAACTGCAAAATATCTCAATGGATCGTCTCAAATGCCTCACAAAAAGAAGATTCGTATTCCTAAAAAGTTCATCAACCTACAAGGAGCTCAAGGCAACAACTTAAATAACATTGATGTAGCCTTTCCTTTAAACTGTTTGACAATCGTCTGTGGTGTTTCAGGGAGTGGTAAATCAACACTATTAAAACAAACTTTTTATCCCGAGTTACAAAGCCACTTGGAATTTCGAAAAAGTGAATCATTAAAACACAAATCTTTTCATGGTGCCATCGATGATCTTTCCAGTGTCGAATACATCGATCAACATGTTTTGAATCGGTCTTCAAGATCCATTCCATTAACCTATATCGATGCATGGAAGGATATAAGAGAACTTTATGCTTCTCAAAATATTTCAAAATTGATGAATTACCCAGCTTCTTATTTCTCTTTTAATACTAAGGGAGGCCGTTGCGAACATTGCCAAGGAGAAGGTTCTATTAAAATTGAAATGCAATTTATGGCTGACATCAAATTAAAATGTGATTATTGCAATGGAACTCGTTACAAAAAAGAAATCAGAGACGTCACTTTTCAAGAGTATTCTATTGATCAAGTTTTGAAATTAACGGTAGATGATGCTATTTCTTTTTTTAGCAAACACGATAAACCGACCGTTGCCAATAAAATGAAACCACTGCAAGAGGTTGGAATGGGATATGTCAGTTTAGGACAGACGACATCATCCTTATCTGGTGGGGAAGCTCAACGATTGAAATTGGCATCGTATCTTGGTATTGCAAGAAATAAAGAAAATATTTTGTTTGTTTTTGATGAACCATCGGTGGGTTTGCATTTTCACGATTTAAAAAAACTCATCAAATCCTTTGAATTATTGATTGAGAAAGGACATACCATTATTATCATCGATCACAATATCGATTTGATAAAAAGTGCTGATTATCTCATCGAATTAGGACCTGGTGGTGGACATCATGGAGGGAATATCCTGTTTCAAGGATCTTATCACCAAGTTTTTGAGCAAAAGCAATCCATCATCAAACATTATTTAAACCAAACATATTGACTTCATTTCATTATAGACTTTAAATTGAAGATCCATGGTATCATCAACAAAAGAGTGGATCATGTGGGATATTGATTTTATTTCTCTTATGTCCTTTTACTTCTTATAGAAATTCCATGACATCAATTGTAAATCTTCCATGTTGGGAACTTCGACTTCAAGAAAACGTTTATATAAATTTTCATCAAACTCTATTTTAGAACACTCCTATTTTGGGGGAACCTTATACCAATTTGTGTTCTGTATTGTGTGTGACTTGATTCTCATCTCATTCCCATTAAACAAAGCAGATACACTATGAAATATAAAGATTTTGTCCTAACTCTAAAAAGTCATTTAAAATGCAAATTAGTATTACATAATTCTATTTCATTTTTGGATTGAGTACTTTGTTTTTAAAGTCATTATAAAATTGGATAAGATCACTTGAAAGCTTGAACTTCAATACCGTAAAAAAGAATAAAAGACTCAAAATCAAAGATTGAATCGCAATATTTTGAATCGGATTAAAATCTAATCCGATAAAATAAAAAACAAAAAAACTCAATCCAATCAAAATCAAAATAGCGAGTGTGTTTTTCGAATAAGGAACCATTTCAAATTTGATAGCTAAAAGCAATAATTTTAAACTATTGGTTATTATCATAACGATCAACGTAGCGTATGCAGCACCAAACATACCATACCATTGAATAAAATAAATATTGAGGATAATTGCTAAAACAGCAGAAGCAATAGAAAACCAAAATACATAAACATAATATTTTGAATTGGTCATAATCAAATTGATACAACCAAGGGAAGCACTGTACAACTTTCCAAAAGAAACAATAAAAACCACCCCCAAAGCTGTTGCATAGCCTGGTTGGGAAACCAATTGGTATAATTCTTCAATGTTGATTAAAACCAACACAAACAAAAACCCCGATACAATCAATTGAGAATCAGCGCTCTTTGTTAATAATGATTTAAGTTGAACCTTGTTACGAGTATTGATCGCCTTAGCCACTAAAGGACTGACAATCTGCGAAAGAGACCGAAAAGGGATTTCAATAACAGCTGCAATGTATAAGGCTACCGAATAATAAGCCACTATTTGATTACCCAAAAAATGATTAATCTGTGCTTTATCAATATCTAAATTGTATGTTGCTGCCACCGCAGATAAAAAAATCAAAAAACTATATCTAAGAATTTCTTTGCACTTATTTGGAAGTCGAAGACTAAATCGTGGAATGTGAATACTTAGATTGAATGATATGATGAGCAATAGCCGAAAATAATATGCTCCAAATAAAATCAACAGAAATTCACTAAAGTCAATCCAAGTCAAAACGTAACTTAACAGTAAAAGAAAAATGACCAGTCTTGGATAGAGTTCTTTTAAAAAGTTTCCAAAGACCGTTTTAAGTTGCACACGGGACCAATTATATAATATTTCAAAGTATGCAGTAGCTATTGCAATTCCTAGAATCATCCAAAGATAGGTGCCAAAAATTTCATTTTCATTCATTAACCAACTAATGAAATGTTTGTGGTTTAAAAGAAGGCATAGACCTCCAAAAACAATTAGTAATAAAGGCAACCACATACTAAACCAGAATAATCGATCTCTTTCCAGTTGGCTTTTGATCGAACTGAAATATCGAATGATGGCGTGCTGGAGTCCAAGACTGATAAATGGTTGAATCAAGTTCGAAAACACTAAAATACTAATGACAAGTCCATGGTATTCTTCACCCAACTCGTTTGGATAGAGATACAGTGTATTAATGGCTCCAAGCAATAAAGCCAAACAGATGCTCAGAATATTTACAAAAGATTGTTTTGCTACAAGACTCAAGACATTATTTTTTTCAAAAAAAGAGGTTTTCGATCTAGCAACAAAAATCCAATGAGAACAGCTAAAAATAAAAGACCACTAAACACTGATAATTTAGTTCCATATTGGACAATCTTCGGATCAAACCGAAATTCTATGTTATTGATTCCAGAAGGGATGAAGGCTCCTCTAAGAACATAATTCACATTCATTATAGGAGTGGGGACACCATTGATGGTCAATTCCCAACCTTGAGGATAAAACATTTCAGAAAAAACGGCAAATTGATTTTGCAGTGAAGTCGATTGGTATTTTAGAAAATTGGGGCGGTATTCAACTAATTCAATGGTACTCAAACTATCTGGATTGTAGATCAAGGGAATTTCCACTTTTATATCTTTTGATACCATCAATGCTCTGTTTCTGAAATTAATGCTATCGAAACTTTTGATTAATTGATCATAATCATCAACTATTTCAATCTCATCAATAAACCATGCATTACCAAATGTTGGGGTTTCTTCAAAAGTTAATTCTTTTGTTGTTGGATCACGATATAAGAAGTATTTCACATTGAGCATCGGAAAAACATGATTATCGTGATTCAATAAGCCATAGTCTTCTAATTCTTGTAATCTTCGAGGTTTGGCCGCATGATAGCCACCCAATGAATGATGATGAATCGCATCTCGAGCACCTACCAACCTAGATTCAAGATTGAATACTCGAAATCGAGTGGTATCTTGATGAATCAATCGATCTGTGTTTGTCAATTCATAATATTGATCCCATTGATTTTGGGAAACGAATAAATCTCTTTCGATATATCTATTAGAGATGCTTAGTAAATCAAAAACTATAATCATTCCAAGACCCCCTACAACTAAAGGTTTTTTAATTTTAGCATTTAAAGAAAGTAATAGCACTACGGATAGTATTCCCGTATAAATCAGTCCTCTTATCAAATCTGAATGATAGATTGCCTTTCGATCATCTATGATGGCTTGAACAAATTCAGGACCATAGCTTTGGCTATAAAAAGCATCACTTGGTGACTGAAAGCTATGAAATCCACCGATAAATAACAAAAAAACACACAACCCACCAACAAAGTAAATAGCCCTTAAGAGTGATGTCTTTTTGATTGAAATTGGCGATTTCATAAAGTAATACAATCCTGATATGGCTAAGACAGGAAAGCAAATTTGAAGAATGATTTGTATTGATGAAACGGCTCTGAACTTATTATAAAAAGGAACATAGTCGATAAAAAAATTGGTTAACAGTGGAAAATTCTTACCCCAAGACATCAATAAGGAAAAAAGGATGGCCACGCATAGCCAGGTGCGTAAGGGTGATTGAATGATAAAAAGACCGAGGACAGCTAAAAAGAAAATGGTTATTCCAATGTATGCCGGGGCTTCAAGAATCGGTTGATGTCCCCAATAGGTGGGTACATTCTGAATCGCTCGCTCTGCCGATTGAACGTCCAATCCATTTTGAATTAAAAATTGATAAAAATGACTGTTGGTCGTCAATGCTTCTGTAGTACCACCTCCTTGGATTCGAGGAAAGATAAGATTCAAGCTTTCGAATAAGCCATAGCTATATTGGGTGATATAGTTATAGTCTAAACCGGTTGAAATTTCTCTGGGCTGTCCGTCAGGGTTTAATGTCAATTCACTTTGTCCCCTTGTGCTAAACGAAGCATATTGAGATGTCGCCAATAAATCCGTAGCATTAAAACCAAGAGCGATTATTCCTGAAAAAATCAAAAAAAATAGAGATTTTAAATAGCTAGTGAGCTCACCGTTTTTAATCATCATGATTCCTTGAATCAGTAAAAAAATCCCCATTAAAAACAATAGATAATACGTCATCTGATAATGGTTACTCCGAATTTGTAGTCCGAACGCTATGCATGTTAAAAGAAACCCTAAAAACCATTTCTTCTCAAACAACAGAACCATTCCTGCCATGACCAATGGAATATACCCTATGGCTAGTGCTTTGGTATTATGCCCAACCTGCAAGATGATCAATAAATAAGTCGAAAAGCCAAAAGCTAATGAACCTAAAATGGCATATTTCCAGTTAATTTTTAATACCAGAAGCAATGCATACATTGACAAAAAATAAAGAAATAAGGAATGGGCAGGTCTCGGTAAAATTCGGATTAATTGATAGGCTGGTTTTAGTACATCTGAAGGGTAATCAACGCCTAACTGATAAGTTGGCATACCCATAAAAGCATTATCAATCCAATAGGTCTCTGATTGATAATCTTGACGGTATTCAATGAGTTGTCTTGACATTCCCTTGTATTGAGAAATATCTGATTGGAATAGTACTTTCCCTTGCAATAATGGATGGTAAAACGCTAGAGAAATAAAAGCAAAACACCCTACAATGAGTATCTGTTTTAGATATTTATCAGTAATTCTTTTAAAGTTTTTATTCACAATCCTTTTAACTATTCTCCCTTATGGTCAGTCAATTTCAAATAAAACTGATCTATGTCGATTGAAATGAATTGAAGTCTATGCCTGATGAAATTCAAATCTAGTTAATCCTCAATCAGTTGGTTTGGCTCGTCAATTGATGCATTTCCATCAATTGTTGGAATCACTAGCCTCTCAGTTATTATTTTTGCAAAATATGCGCTATCGAACCTTTTTCTATTCACAATTTGATTCATTCAATCTTATTTAGGTAATCTTTTTATCTGATAATTTTGAGTCCATAGCATTCCTACATATGGCATCGAAACTAATCGTAAGAACTGTCAAAACCAATAAAGATTATCTATCCTTTGTCAAATTCCCTTTTCAAATTTATAAGAACCATTCACATTGGGTTCCTCCATTGATTATCGATGAGCTTCATACGCTAAAACCAAATAAAAATCCCGTTTACAAAAATGCCGATGCACAATTGTTTTTGGCGTATCAAAATAAGAAAATTGTAGGACGAATTGCCGTGATGGTCAATTGGTTAGAAGTGAATAACTCAGGTAAAAAGAAAGCTCGATTTGGTTGGTACGATGTTGTAGATGATATCACTGTTAGCGAAATGCTGTTTCAGGAAGTCAAAAAATTCGCATTAAAACACGATCTTGAAGTGATTGAAGGGCCGATGGGTTTTTCAAATTTTGAAAAAGCCGGATTACTAACGTATGGTTTTGATCAAATGCCTACGTTGGCTACAATTTATAACTATCCTTACTATGTCGATCATTTAATTCAATTAGGTTTCAAGGAAAATTTAAAATGGGTGGAATATGAAATTGATTTTCCTAGTGAGAATAAACTTGAAAAATTAAAGCGTTTTGCCAATCTCATTACAAAACGATACGATCTTAAAGTGGTCAAAATCAACAAGACAAAAGAGGTGATTCCATACGTTTATAAATTATTTGAGTTAATTGAAGATTCCTATAAATTACTGGAGACTTATGTCCCCATTCAAAAGTTTCAAATTGAAAATTATAAAACCCGTTTTTTTAAGTTTATATCACCACATTACATCAAATTAATCGTTGATAAAGATGAGCAACTGATTGCCTTTTCAGTGACCATACCCTCTATTGAAAAAGCATTAAAAAAAGCAAATGGGAAGCTTTTTCCATTTGGAATTTATCATATAAAAAAAGCTTTGAATCGAAACAATCGAGCAGCTTTTTATCTTATTGGCATTCACCCCTTTTATATGGGTAAAGGCATTCCTTCAATAATCTTTAATGAAATGGCTGAAGTTTTTGCTTTAAAAAATATTCAGACATTTGAAACCAATCCGGAACTGGAAACCAATATTGAAGTACAACAACTTTGGAAAAAATACAATCCTCGATTACACAAACGAAGATCCACTTATCGCAAAATGATACGATCCAATTCGAATAATTTCTGATGGACACTAACTTTTAGTTTATCGCTTGGTTTTGGATAACAAAACAATTGTTGCTCTTTCGACCCCACCTGGTAAGGGTGCCATCGCTATTATTAGAATTTCAGGCCAAAATGCTTTTCGTTCTGTCATCGAGAAAATCCAAACGAAATCATTAATCCATCAACCCAATCAAATAGTATTGGGGAATTTTCACCATCAGGATGAATTTATAGATCAAGTGATGGTTGGTTATTTTCAATCACCAAATTCCTACACGGGTGAAGATCTCATTGAAATATACTGTCATGGATCTACTTACATTCAACAACGTATTATTCAATGCCTGATCGATGATGGACTTGAATTAGCACAACCTGGAGAATTCACACTTCGAGCATTTTTAAATCATAAAATGGATTTGGCTCAAGCCGAAGCTGTCAGTGATCTCATTGAATCAGAATCCAAAGCCAGCCATCAATTGGCTCTCAATCAATTGAAAGGTGATTTTTCTCATTCTCTTTCCGAATTAAGATTGCAACTCATAGAATTTAAATCACTTATTGAATTAGAACTTGATTTTAGTGAAGAAGACATCGAATTTGCTGATCGAAAAAAAATACGTGATTTAATCGATAACATTCAGAATCAAGTGAAACGGCTTATTGATTCATTTGCTTATGGTAATGTCATTAAAAATGGCATTAGTGTTGCGATACTAGGACGACCAAATGTTGGAAAATCATCTTTATTGAACACTCTACTGAAAGAATCTAAAGCCATCGTTTCTGATATTCCAGGTACTACTCGAGACAGTATTGAAGATCTGATGACATATAAAGGATATCAGTTTCGATTTATTGATACGGCTGGTCTTCGTAAAACCACAGATGTTGTTGAATCTATAGGAATTGATATTGCATTGGCAAAAGCTCAAAAAGCTTCATTCTGTTTATATCTCTTTGATTCCTTGGAAATAACAGCAGAAGAAATAGCCCATGATTTAAACGACATCATTCAATCTAATGCTCATATCTTCTTAGTTGAAAGCAAAATAGATCGTTTTTTAAGTTTAGATCAAACATTAAAAAGCAAACGAAAAGTCAACGAATCTGACTTAGATAAAGAGCTCAAGGAATTTGATCGCTTGGAAGCTTCCATTTACATTCCATCAACAATAGAAAAATTAACGGATCAACTAGTAAAGCTTATCGAAAAAAAGAAAACAAATTCTTCAGTAGTGATCTCCAATCTTCGTCATTATCAATGTTTAAAGTTGGCTTTGGATTCCTTAAAGCAAGTTGATTTAGCTCTAAAAAATAATATCAGCGGCGATTTATTAAGCGTTGATTTAAATCAAGTCATTCATCACATGAGTCAGATTACAGGTCAAATCGACATCGATGGGGATGTTCTCGGAACTATTTTTGGAAAGTTTTGTATCGGTAAATAATTTTTTACCATGTTCAACGATCTCGTGCAACAACAACTTGTTTCGAAATGAGGTTTTTAAGGGAAATTGTTGGTTTCCATTCTTCATATTCGTTTCAAACAAATGGTTTCCGATGTCATATCACAATCGATCGGAAACACTTGAATGGACCCTCATCACCTTCCAGTCAAACCATTGACTACGGATTTTTATTGTTGCACTAGATCGTTGAACTTATCGATTATTTATTCCCTGAATTTGTTTATCTTGAAAAATATTTCACTCCATGAAAACCACACGTAGGAAATTCATTCAATCAACATTTGCAACGGCAACTGGTTTATGGATTATACCACGTCATGTTCTTGGAAAGGGTTTTGTCGTTCCTAGTGATCAAATACTAGTCGGTATCATTGGGGCTGGAATGCAAGGAAGAGGATTGCAAAATGCCATATGTAATTATCCCCAACTTCGGTTGATCTCGGCCTCAGATGTAGAAATAGAAAAACGACAGTTATTAGCAAAAAACGCCCTTAAAAAATACGGTCGAATACAACCAACATGGAATATTAGTTCCATCAAACTTTACGAAAACTATCATGATTTACTCCATGAAAACGAATTAAATGCTGTAGTGATTTCTACTCCAGATCACTGGCATGCGAAGCAAGCTCTTGAAGCTATGGATTTAGGATTGCATGTCTTTTGTGAAAAACCTATTTCTCATACCATCGATGAAGGGCGAAAGATGGCTGATTCAGCTAAGAAAAATAATATCGTCTTTCAAACTGGGAGCATGCAACGATCTTGGAAACATTTTCGACATGTTAGTGAACTCATTCGAAATAATTATTTAGGTGAAATAAAAAAAATTGTGGTCTATGTTGGGGATCCTCCCATTCCTTGTAATCTACCAGAAGAACCCGTTCCAAAAACATTAAATTGGGATGGATGGCTTGGTCCTGCTCCAGTCAGACCTTATAACGCCATTCTTTCTCCATCAGTAGACGTGCGTGTTTATCCAAGATGGAGATGGTATGAGGAATATGGGGGTGGCATTGTTGCAGATTGGGGAGCGCATATGTTTGATATTGCTCAATGGGCGCTTGGAACGGATCATACGGGTCCAGTAAAAATCATTCCTCCTTTTGATAACAAGGCCAAAAGAGGATTAAAAATGTATTATGAAAACGGCATTGAGATGGTTCATGATAATCAAAAAATATTTGATGATCAACATGGAATTGAATTTTTTGGCACAGAAGGAAAAATGAAAGTTGCTAGAGGACTCATTGAAACAGAACCCGAATCCATTGCAAACATCCAAATCAAAGATGATGACATCAGACTCTATCAAAGTGATGATCATTTATTGGATTGGATTCATGGAATGAAAACCAAAAATGGAGTCATCACTGATGCAGAAGTAGGTCATCGAACAGCAACGATTTGTCAATTAGTCAATATCGGTTATAAATTAAACCAACCTTTAGAATGGAATCCAATTAAAGAACGGTTTATTGGTAATTCAAAAGCTAATCAACTTCGAAACAAAAAATATAGGAAACCATTCAAGATCTAAGCCCTATAAGAGCATATGTCGTGCTAGCTAGAAATATAGCGAATGCCTATTTTTTGACCTTGATGAATTCAAGATTTCGTTTCAAACCTTTGAATTTGGTTCTTTTAACGGCACTGTTTTTAAATACTTTGTCAAAAACCTCTTCAGTCATTTCATTCCATTGATTTTCATTGAAATGAAACCATTTTTCATGAGGCTCAAATTCTGGTTCATGATGCTCTTGGGCAAACTTGTTCCAAGGACACACTTGTTGGCAAATATCACATCCAAATGCCCAATTTTCCATAGTTGATTTGAACTCATGAGGGATTTCATCTCTTAGTTCTATCGTCAAATAACTGATACATTTTGAGGCATCCATTTGATAAGGGGCATAAATTGCTTGAGTCGGACAGGCATCAATGCAAGCCGTGCACGTACCGCAATGGTCTGTTGTTGGAACATCATACTCTAAATCTAAATCTAGGATAAGTTCCGCTATGAAAAAATAGGAACCTGCTTTTCGATTCAAAAGCAACGTGTTTTTTCCGATCCATCCCAAACCACTTTTAGCTGCCCATTGCCGTTCCATGACTGGAGCAGAATCCACAAAGACACGGCCACTAATATTTCCTACAGTTTCTTTCAGATGTTCCATTAGTAGTCGAAGTTTTTTCTTCACCACTTGATGATAATCTTTACCATAGGCATACATAGCAACTTTAGGAGATTTGGGATTGCTTTGCTTTTTCTTTGAGTAATAACTATAAGTTAAGCTAACGACTGATTTAGCTCCTGGAACCAGCTTTCTAGGGTCCAAGCGCTTATCAAAATTTCGTTCCATATAACCCATTTGACCATGGTGGTTCTTTTTTAACCATCGCTCTAACCGAGGAGCTTCTTCTTTTAAAAAGTCAGCTTTAGAAATCCCACAATTTAAAAACCCAAGTTTGAGTGCATGAGCTTTTAAATTAGCCGTTACCTGAGCTTTGTTCAATGTCATTGAATGATCGTATACTTTAAATGTTTCACCAATTGTGTTAGAGTGATTGTAATGACCGACTGATTTCTTGAACCTCATCAAGAACGCGCATGAGGTTTCCACCCCAAATTTTTTTAATTTCTTCTTCAGAGTAACCTCTTTCTAAAAGTTCTATCGTAATGTTATGAGTTTCAGAAGCATCATTCCAACCTTCGATTTCCCCTCCACCATCAAAATCAGAACTGATACCAACATGATCAATACCCATTTTTTCAACCAAATAATCGATATGATCTATATAATCAGCAACATCTACTGGAGGAAATTGAACCTTAATAGATTCGATATCGGTATTGGGGTCAATAGCTAAAATGGAATCCCTTGCTGAAGTAAACCGTTCGCGTTTTTCTTTATCGACAAAATAATGAAGCGCGACGGCTTGGACCACACCTCCATTATCTTTAATCAATTCCAATAATTCATCCGGTAAATTTCTCGAATTAGGACTTAAGGCTCTAGCTGAAGAATGCGATGCAATGACAGGAGCCTTTGAATGTTTGATTGTTTGTCGTATCGATTCTTCAGAAGGATGAGAAAGATCGAGCATGATTCCGTAATAGTTACACAATTCGATAACTTGTCTTCCAAGATCACTGATCCCATTATGTAAATAAATTCCATCCTGATCACCAGTTTGTGAATCGGACAATTGATTGTGACCGTTATGTGAAAGTGATAAATACCGAGCACCTCTTTCATGAAATTTTCGAATATTGGATGTATCAAGTCCAATCGAATATGCATTTTCGACGCCGATCATAGCAACTTTTTTTCCTATTTGAATAATGCTATCCATTTCTCTCGAATTGGTTGCCAAAGCAATTCGATCTGAAGCATATTGATTGACCAATCGATCAATTGCATCAAATTTTGCATTTGCGTTTTCGAGAGCTGCGGCGTATCCTTCATCGGTTAAATCACCTTGGGCTGTATAGACCACCAACCAGGCGACATCCAATCCACCTCTTTCCATTTTTGGCAAATCAACTTTAATATCTAATTCATGAGTATAGTTTAAGGTATCGGTAAAATAATCGACATTGAAATCGATATGCGAATCAATAGTGGTAATCGCCTGATGAAATTCCATTGGATCAAGCGACTGATCTTCTTGCTGAGGAGGTTCTTGGCATCCCAAAAAGAGAGTCAATCCGAAAATCCATCGGAATATTGAAAATTTAAATTTTGACAACATATTTTTTATTTTGATTAAATGAAAAGTCTAAAAATTAGAATCTTTTTATGTGTTATTTTTTACTCTTTCGTTTTGTCTCTAAAAGCCGAGCTTACCAACTGTAAAATTATTGAACATTGAAACAAAACCAAGAGAGTATCTTCTAATCCATCTCTTTTGTGTCAAAAAAGCTCTCCAGGTTTTTTGGCAATTCGTCCCAAGTGTTCGTATGCCTTGATGGTGGCTTGTCTTCCTCTTGGAGTTCGCTTTAAAAATCCTTGTTGAATTAAATAAGGCTCATAGACTTCCTCTAAAGTTTCCATATTTTCAGAAACCGAAGTTGCTAATGTGCTGATTCCAACGGGGCCCCCATTGAAATGATCAATAATGGTTGTCAATATTTTATTATCCATCTGATCCAATCCATCATTATCGACCTTTAAAGCTTCAAGTGAAAATTTGGTGATTTCTAAATCAATGGTGTCCATGTCTTTGACTTGAGCAAAATCTCGAACTCGTCTTAAAAGCCTGTTGGCAATTCGAGGAGTGCCTCTGGATCTTGAAGCAATTTCAATTGCTGCATTTTTTTGGATTTTAATATTCAAAAGCAGTGCGCTGCGTTGCACAATTTGAGACAATAAATCTGGTAGATAATATTCGAGTCGATTACTGATGCCAAATCGAGCTCTCATTGGAGCTGTTAATAAACCCGACCGCGTCGTTGCACCAACCAGAGTAAATGGATTAAGATTGATTTGAACACTACGGGCATTGGGGCCTGATTCAATCATAATATCGATACGATAATCTTCCATGGCTGAATAGAGGTACTCTTCAATCACTGGACTTAAACGATGGATTTCATCAACAAATAAGATATCACGCTTTCCTAAATTAGTGAGTAATCCAGCCAAATCACCAGGTTTATCTAGTACGGGGCCAGAAGTCAATTTAATATCGACTTCAAGTTCGCGAGATAATATATGTGCTAAAGTTGTTTTTCCTAATCCTGGTGGTCCATGAAATAAGGTATGATCTAAAGCATCTTGCCTCTGATTTGAAGCCGTAACAAATACTCTCAAATTATCAATCATCGTACTTTGACCGACAAACTCACTAAAATGTCTGGGACGAAGTGCTTTATCAAAATCTATTTCTTTTGAAGTTTCCTCTCCATTGCTAGGATCTAGTTCTTTGTTCATTGGTTGTAACAAACTTAAAAGAAACGCAATAATTAAACTTGACTGTTCGGCATCCCAAAATTAGGATAGCTGTTTCAGCTATATTTTGTAGCAATTTTTTTATAGGCCTATATACCTGAGGCCAAAAAGCATCCGATTTTTTAGACTCGTATCATCAAGTTCTAATTTGACCTTATCTCATGAATCTTGGTACTTGACGAAAAGCCATTCGGACCAATACGCACATTTTCTTCTAACTCCGCTTTTTTTAACTGATGAGGTGTTTTCGATCAGTAAATCTTCTATTGGTTGCCCATGGATGATCCTATGAACTTGATTGAAAAACCGTTACGTCATTATTTGACTTCGTCCTTGATGTGAATTCAAAAAACGCATGGGTTTGGATTGAAAATGATTCCTATCGCATACCATAGACAAAAACAAAATAATCAAAACCCATGGTCAAAGGAAAAGACCATGATTTTGGACCAAGTTCTTGTCTTTTAGCGAAAGGGCAAAATTTTAGCACAAAAGGCTCAACCATTCTTTCACGAAAAAAGAATGAAATGAATTCGTCAGCGCTTCACTGTTTTTCAATCTTGCTTTGCTCCTTATAGTGTCTAGCCTATACATCGATTGTAGCATAGATTGCGTTTTTTTCAATAAATTCTCTTCTCGGTTGCACTTCATCCCCCATTAACATAGAAAAAGTACGATCAGCTTGATCTTCATCTTCAATTTCGATAAGTCGTAATGTTCTCTTTTCAGGATTCATTGTGGTTTCCCAAAGTTGTTCAGCATTCATCTCTCCCAGTCCTTTATACCGCTGGATTGTCGTTCCTTGCCCCATTTGTTGAATCCATCGATCACGATCATCATCATCCCAAGCATATTCTTTTCTCTTTCCTTTTTTCACCAAGTATAATGGAGGCGTAGCAATATAGAGATAACCTTGCTCCACAAGCGGTCTCATGAACCTAAAAAAGAAAGTCATAATCAGTGTGGCAATATGACTGCCATCGATATCAGCATCACACATAATAATGATTTTATGATACCGAAGTTTTTCAATATTGACTTCTCTTTCATCTTCTTCTGTTCCAATACTCACCCCTAAAGCCGTATAAATATTTCGAATTTCTTCATTTTCTAATACTTTATGTTGCATGGCTTTTTCAACATTTAATATTTTTCCTCGGAGAGGTAAAATAGCTTGAAAACTTCGATCTCTTCCTTGTTTCGCGGTACCTCCCGCGGAGTCCCCTTCAACCAAATATATTTCCGATTCTGCAGGATCTTGAGAAGAGCAATCAGCGAGTTTTCCAGGTAAACTTCCCCCACCCATTGCTGTTTTACGTTGTACTAAATCGCGTGCTTTTTTTGCTGCGACACGCGCTTGGGCTGCCGTAATGACCTTCTGAATGATTTGCTTGGCATCTCTAGGATTTTCTTCCAAATAATTTGTGAGAATCTCCGAAACAGTCTGCGATACAATACCGGCAACTTCTTTATTACCCAATTTACCTTTGGTCTGACCAACAAATTGGGGTTCCAATACATTCACTGATACGATGGCCGTCAGACCCTCTCTAAAATCATCTCCAGAAACTTCAACTTTTGCTTTTTCTAATAATCCTGAATTATCGGCATATTTTTTTAAAGTATTGGTTAAACCTCTCCGAAAACCACTAAGATGGGTGCCCCCCTCATGAGTATTGATATTATTGACAAAGGAATGTATGTTTTCATTGTAAGTCGTATTGTAAACCATAGCAATATCAACTTCAACTTCATCTTTGACTCCATTGATTGATATGATTTGTTCAATAATCGGAGAACGAGAAAAGTCAATGTACTTAATAAATTCAACCAAACCATTTTCGGAATAAAATGTTTCGGATGGATATCCCGCGTCGGTTTTTTCTCTTCGATCGGTCAGAACAATGGTTACTCCTTGGTTGAGAAAAGATAATTCTCTGAGTCTTTGTACAAGAATATTATAGTTAAAATGAGTGGTTTCTTTGAATATTTCTGGATCAGGATAGAATGTGACTTGAGTCCCAGATTTGGATGAATCTCCAATTTCTATAACGCCTGTTTCAGGAATTCCACGTCGATAGGTTTGTTTCCATTGTTTGCCATCTCGATCAACAATAGCAATTAGTTTTTCACTAAGAGCGTTCACACATGATACCCCAACGCCGTGTAGTCCACCCGAAACTTTGTATGAGTTTTTATCGAATTTCCCACCAGCACCTATTTTGGTCATGACTACTTCAAGAGCAGATTTACCTTCTTTTTTATGCAAATCCACTGGAATTCCCCGACCATTGTCTTTGGTTGTGATCGAATGGTCTTCATTAATGATCACTTCAATCAAGTCACAATGATTGGCCATGGCCTCATCAATTGAATTATCGACAACCTCATAAACCAAATGGTGCAAACCTCCGGAACTAATATCTCCGATGTACATTGCTGGTCTTTTTCTTACATGATCCATCCCTTCGAGGGACTGTATGCTATCCGCTGAATATTCGTTATTTGACATTTTTAGTTGTTTAAGTAAACATCATTGATCCCTAGAGATCGAAGTTATAGAGACCAAAAAGAAAAGAACGGAACATAATGGACATTCTGATTCATTTTATGGTGCTTTTGTAATCTTTTTGGACCAAGTATTACCTACGAAAATAAACTATTTAGGGGGGATATGTATACTGGAATTTAACAGTTTAATGGATACTTCAAACCAATCCATCATTCAGTTCCATAGGTATGAATGATCAATCAAACGATTTTATCTTATCATTTTGAATAAACTTTGTTTTTTAAAAAAGATCTATGCGTCTGAAACTTCAATTGGCTTTTGAAATTTATAGCCATCAACATGAATTTTTTCAATAGCTCGACCGCTTGGCTCATTTTGATTTTGAAGTTGGTCACTCCATTTAAGCGCCGTTTCCGTACTACATGCAACTGATGGGATGGATGGAACCGTAAGAGCTGCTTGGACACTTGGAAAGTGCGATTCAAAAATATTTCGATAATAATATTCTTCCTTATTTCTAGGTGTTTGAACGGGAAATCGATAATGGGCATGCTGCATCATTTCATTCGATATTGAAGACTCGACTAATTCCTTTAAAGTATCAATCCAATTATATCCTACCCCATCAGAAAATTGTTCTTTTTGTCTCCAAACAACATCGTCTGGTAAATAACTTTCAAAAGCTTTTCTCAACACCCATTTTTCCATACGTTGATCCGTAATCATTTTATCTCTAGGATCCAGATTCATAGCAATCTCCATAAACTGCTTATCTAAAAATGGAACTCTTCCTTCAATCCCCCAAGCAGCCAATGATTTGTTTGCTCTCAAACAATCATATAAGTGTAACTTTTGGATTTTACGGATTGTCTCTTGATGGAACTCATGGGCATCAGGTGCTAAATGAAAGTATAAATATCCTCCAAAAACTTCATCAGCTCCCTCACCAGATAGCACCATTTTGATGCCAAGAGCTTTGATTGCTCTTGCCATAAGAAACATAGGGGTTGATGCTCGGACTGTGGTGATATCATATGTCTCCAAATGATAAATGACTTGTCGAATAGCATCAAGTCCCTCTTGAATGGTAAATTCAATGGGATGGTGAACCGTTCCTATATGATTTGCAACTTTTTGAGCTGCATCTAAATCAGGAGAGCCTTTAAGACCAACGGAAAACGAGTGCAGTTGAGGCCACCATGCTTGCTTTGTATCACCCGACTCAATACGTTTGGTTGAAAACTTTTTGGCTAATGCTGAAATAATGGAAGAATCCAACCCTCCCGATAAGAGAACCCCATAAGGAACATCGCTCATCAATTGTCGATGCACCGCATCTGAGAGTCCATCGTGAATTTTTTTGATGGATGTTTGGTTATTTTGTACTTTCTTATAGTTCACCCATTTTGGATGGTACCATTGAGTTGTTTTGCCATCAAGATTGTCCATGTAAGTACCAGGTGGAAAATTTTTAATTTGATTACAATAACCTTCGAGTGCTTTTAATTCGGAAGCGATATAAAAGGAACCTCGATAATCCCATCCGTAATATAATGGGACAACACCAACATGATCTCGAGCGACTAGCATCTTTTTTTGTTCTGTATCATAAAGAGCAAAACTGAAAATACCATTGAGTTTATCGATAAATGAAGTTCCAAATTGCTCATATAATGCAATAATAACTTCACAATCCGAAGCCGTTTGAAAAGGATAATTTTGACAGTATTTCTGTTTTAACTGAAGATGATTGTAGATTTCACCATTGGCAGCCAATACATAGCGTTTTTCTCTTCCATACAAGGGTTGTTTTCCTGATGTTGGATCAACAATCGCCAGACGTTCATGTGCAAAAACAATATGTTGATGATCATAGATGCCACTCCAATCTGGACCACGGTGACGGACACAAGACACCATATCAAGAATCTGTTGTCTCATTTGAAGTCTTTCTTGTTTGTAATCAAAAACACAGACAATACCACACATAATTTTATATTTAATGTATTACTTGTTGATGAGGTCGATGAATCAGTTTGAAAACCGATTGCTAAAAACGATATCCCCATCAAGAAAAGTTGCAACAACTCTTGTGCTTAATACAGATGGCCAATCAATCAACATGATGTCTTTGTCTAATATGGTGAAATCAGCAGATTTTCCAACCTCGATACTCCCCTTCTTGTCTTCTTCAAAATTAGCATGTGCTCCCCAATAAGTCATGCCTTTTAATGCTTCTTGACGGCTTAACGAATCTCGTTTTAGAAATCCTTTTCGAGGATATCCATTCATATCTTGCCGGGCAACAGCAGCAACAAATGTTTTCAGAGGTGAAACATCTTCTACGGGAAAATCGGTGCCTAGGGCAATACTTCCCGATCTTTCTAACAATCGTTTGTAAGGATACGCACCGACCATTCGCTGAGGACCGATACGTTCTTCCACCCAGTTCATATCACTAGTTGCATGCGTTGGTTGAACAGATGGGATGATTCTATAATCATAAAGATTGATATCGTTGGTGTCCATAATTTGAGCATGCTCGATACGCCATCGAGGATCTTTTGAAAAAAATAATGCATTTCGATAAGCTCTCAATACTTCATAGTTTGCTAAGTCTCCTATGGCATGAGTATTCATTTGAAAAGTTTCTTTTTGAGCAATTCGGAAAGCCAATTGTTGCAAGTCTTCAATTTCAGTAAGAAAAACACCTCGATGATCAGCATCTGAATAATTTTCTTTTAGAGCGGCACCTCTTGACCCCAAGGCCCCATCGGCATAAACTTTGACACTCCTCACATTGAGCTTGTCCGTACTAATAATACCCCGTTGGTCTAGAAAATAATGAAGATTTTCTTCTGTATTGGAGATCATTGCATAAATCTTGATTTTCAACTCTTTTGAATCATGCAAATCTTTTATTAAAAAAATATCTTCTTTATCTAATCCTGCTTCACTTACCGTCGTGATTCCATGCGAAAAACAGATTTCTTCTGCTCTTTTTAATGCTTCAATCTTTTCTTTTTTTGTCGGTTGTGGAATAATAGCATCGACTAGGTTCATCGCTCCATCGATCAAAACACCTGTCGGTTGATCCTTCTCATCTTTGATAATGATGCCATTTTCAATTGGAGATGAAAGATCTACTTCCGCTTGATTCATAACATATTGATTCACAAGAATGGCATGTCCATCAATACGTCTTAGGATAATAGGAATTTCTGGAAATAGAGAGTCTAATATTTTTTTTGTTGGCAGTTTCTTTACACTCCAATCATTCTGATCCCAACCTCTTCCTTGAATGATTTGTATTTCAGGATTCGCCTCTTTATAGGCTTGGAGCATTCCAATAATTTCATCAAAACTTTTGGTATTGGTCAAGTCTATTTGATTTTGAAGCAGTCCAAGAGCTAAAAAATGAGCATGCGAGTCAATGAATCCAGGGTAAATTGGAAGTCCTTTGGCATCAAGAACACCTCGAGCATGATATTCATTTAAAATTTCATCATCGGTACCCACTGCGACGATCACTCCATCATCAATCGCCATTGCTTGAGCTATCTTATTATTCTCATCAACCGTGTATATCGTAGCACCGTGTATGATGGTATCAACCGAATTGCTGCAGGATAGACAAAATCCACTAAGGATCATGCAAAAAAAAGACAGTCTATTTAAACTCATTTGGATTAAAGAATCATATATCAAAAACTAATCGATTTATTTTTCAATTTCGTAGCAAATTTAATCAAACCATATCGAGCTTTATGATTTAAAGATTGAATCGATGTCCGTCATTTTTTTTCTTTTTCACATGACTCATCTCTAGTTTTTATTCCCATGATCTAGAATCCTATACTTCGAATATTTTCTTCTTGAACACCATCAACCATACATCGAAAGCCTTCTTAAAGAGCTAATGACCGCCATTCATTAAATTTGCCCTTTGCTAGAACCTAACACACCGATCAAAACAGAATTAGATTGTTTGCAACTAAAGAAATTAAATTCCGTCAATCAAAACAATGGATCATCCAATTCATCAAAAAGAACAAGTAAGCATTGCCAAATTTATCGATTCTGAGGTCAGAATTGACAATCACCAAGTGATTAACAATCTAAACTTCGAAATCAATAAAGGTGATTTTATTTTTCTCATTGGTCAAACTGGCTCTGGAAAATCAACATTGATGAGGCTATTATACGGTGATTTGCCGATTAATAAGGGAACGGCTTCCGTTGTTGGTTTTGATTTAAAAAAAATCAAAACTAGAGATATTCCTAGATTAAGAAGGAAGCTAGGCATCGTTTTTCAAGATTTCAAACTACTAAATGATCGGAACATCTATGAAAACCTGGCCTTTGTATTAAAAGCTACTGGTTGGAAATCAAAAAAGAAAATCAAAAAAAGAGTTTTTCAAACACTTAAGTTAGTGAATGTTCATGTTGATACTAAAAAATATCCAATCGAATTATCTGGTGGGGAACAACAAAGAGTTGCCATTGCTAGAGCTATATTGAATGAGCCTCAATTAATTATTGCTGATGAACCAACTGGAAACCTGGATCCCAGTACTTCTTTAGAACTTATGCGATTGTTTGAAATGTTGCATCGAAAGGGGATGACTATCTTAATGTCGACCCACAATTATAATATGGTTTTAAAATTTCCTGGAAAAATTTACCGACTTGAAAATAAAGCCTTAGAAGAAGTGATTCGTCGAAGAGTTCAAAAAAAACCAATGGACTAATCATCAAATTATTTTGAAGTTGAATTTTATTATTCTGTAACCATTCTTTCATGGATTTCAATCGTTTTTTAAATCGAAGCCCTCAATCATTTTTTTTGATTGCAGGCCCTTGTGCGATTGAAGATGAAAAGACTGCCTTTGAAATCGCTCATCATGTTGATTCTGTTTCTCAGTCACTCAACATCCCTTATATATTTAAAGGAAGCTTTAAGAAAGCCAATCGAACGAAAATGGACAGTTTCAAGGGTATTGGTGATATCAAGGCACTAAAAATTTTACATCATATCGGCCAAACTTTGAAGATTCCTGTTTTGACAGATATCCATGAGTCTCATGATGCTCCTATTGCAGCCCAGTATGTTGATGTTCTTCAGATTCCTGCTTTTTTAATCCGTCAAACAGATTTAATCATTGCTGCTGCTCAAACTGGAAAAACCATCAATCTAAAAAAGGGGCAATTTCTATCTCCTGAAAGCATGAAATTTGCTATTGAAAAAGTAAAAAGCGCTGGAAATACAAATGTTTTTATTACAGAACGAGGCACTCAATTTGGATATAGTGATCTCGTCGTTGATTTTCGAGGAATTCCAAAAATGAGATCTCTTGCCCCAACAGTGATGGATATCACTCATGCTCTTCAACAACCTAATAGATCGGAAGGAGTTACTGGAGGGGCTCCTCATCTCATAGAAACCATAGGCAGAGCCGCTGTCGCTGTTGGCATTGACGGGCTCTTTATAGAAACTCATCCAGATCCCTTAATGGCTCAAAGCGATGGGAAAAATATGCTGAAACTCGATCAAATTGAAAATTTATTGAAACGATTTGTAGCCATCCATCAAACCGTTGTTTCGTTTCAATCCAATCATTCATCTCCTTGTTCAAAATCTATCTAAAAAACGATATTCCAAGATACATGCATTTCATGGCTGTTGTGGTGATTCGTTTGGGAATCAAAATATCACCAAAAACAGCCAAACCGAAATCCAACAAACCTACATCAGTAGAGACCCATAATTCATAGAACTACATACTAATTTGCATTTTAAATGGCTCTTTAAGCTAAGGACATTATCTATATAATTCATAATGTATTGGCTTCATTTAATGGCAATGAGATTAAAATCAAATACCACACTATACAGAAACAAATTGGTATTAAACTCTTATAAACAAATGCTATGAGAATGAACATTTTCAGAGTTGAACTTTTTTTAACGATACTCCAGCCACATTAGTAACTAATTCCCGTAATTAATTCTAAAATTATCTGTAGACGACTTGAATGATTTCATATCGTCTTTAGATTTTATAATTTGTACTCGATACAATATTAAATCCCATGGCCGGTACAAAAAATTTTAGAATCAATCGAAGAAAGTTTTTACAAGGTGGTATGGCTTCACTAGTGATCTCCCAATTTGGCGCTTATGGTTTTGATTTAATCTACCCCATCAAACCATGGAAAGTTGGTGTTATTGGTACAGGATGGTATGGTAAAAGTGATCTTTTTCGATTAATGCAAGTAACTCAAGTAGAAGTTGTGGCAATTTGTGATGTTGATATCCACCTATTGAATGAAGCTGCTGATTTGATATCTCAAAGACAGAAAACCATTCATCGTCCAAAACTTTACGAAAATTATCAAAAGATGATTGATGAAAATGAATTAGATATTGTCATCATTGGAACACCGGATCATTGGCATGCCCTGCAAACAATCCATAGTCTTCAAGCAGGTGCTCACGTTTATGTTCAAAAACCCATTAGCGTTGATGTATTAGAAGGGCATGCCATGATAAGAGCGGCTCATCAATACAATCGAGTGGTTCAAGTAGGGACTCAAAGAAAAAGTACCCCACATTTAATCCATGCTAAAGAACATATCGTTGATAAAGGATTATTAGGCACTATTGGGCACGTCGAAATGTGTTGTTATTACCACATGCGAGCTAAAGGAAATCCTCAAGTCAAACCCATACCAGATTTTTTAAACTATGACCTGTGGACTGGACCAGCACCATGGAGACCTTATGATAATCTACCCCATCGCGGATGGTGGCGCGCTTTTATGGAATATTCTAATGGCATTACTGGAGATATGTGTGTTCATATGTATGATACGGTTCGTTGGTTGTTGGATTTGCAATGGCCAAAAAAAATTAGTGCATCAGGGGGTATTTTTATCGAAAAAAAATCAAAAGCCAATATAGCGGATACACAAACAGCCATTTTTCAACATGATGGATTTAATTGTGTCTGGAATCATCGTACTTGGGGAAATCCTGTTGATTTCGATTACCCTTGGGGATTTTTTATTTATGGTGAATACGGAACACTCAAAGGAAGTCCACACATGTATGAATTCATTCCTCGAAACAATCAACCACCCATTAAAAAAGATGTCATTTACCAAAGAGAACAATTTCCTGAAGATCTCACTGAAAAAGATATCGAATTACATGCAGCCCCTGCCACTCGATTGCATATGATTGATTTTTTGGAAGCCATTCAAACTGGAAAAAAACCAGTATCGAATCTTTTGGATGGACATATTTCTACAGCAAGTTGTATTCTAGCCAATATTGCTATGAAAACCAACCGAACATTAGTTTATGACCCCCAAAAAATGATCGTTCAAAACGATTCACAAGCAACCAAACTTTTGAAAAGACCCTATCGTACAGGATGGAAACATCCCTGGCATTTATCTTGAAATGACTTCAATCAACAATGTCAAATCGATCAGTGGTCTCGAATGAGTCAGAGAACCCATTGAAATATAATCTACCCCTTGTTGTGCATACTCGAGTATATTGTGGGCATTAATATTTCCCGATACTTCGATGTCATACTTTCGATCAATCATGTTGATAGCCTGAACAATATCCTTGGGGCGAAAATTATCCAAAAGGATACGATCGATAAAATCAAAATCAAGAGTTTGCATTAATTCATCAAAATTTCTGACTTCAACGATGATAGGAGATGGTTTTGGATGGAGTTTTGAAATAAATTCAAAGGTTTTTTCCAAAGTATTTTTCATGCCACCACACAAATCAATATGGTTTTCTTTAATTAAGATAGCATCGTAAAGACCCATTCGATGGTTAAGTCCTCCACCAATTAAAACGGCCCATTTTTCGGGCAATCGAAATCCGGGAGTGGTTTTACGAGTATCCAAAAGTTGAGAAGAAGTATGACTGATTGATTTTTTTAGTGTTGCTACATTCGTTGCAATGGCACTCATTCGAGCGATGCAATTAAGCAACAGCCTTTCCAATTGAATGATTGAAACGGAAGAACCCTTTAATTGACCCAAGCAATCTCCTTTTTGGATATATTGCCCATCAAAAAAGGAACTTTCAAAAGATAAAGACGAGTCATGTTGACTGATAATGTATTGGGATAATTCGATTCCAGCAACCATACAATCTTCACGAGTAATTATTTTTCCAACCGATTTTTGTTGTGGATTTAAACAAACTCGAGTTGTTAAATCACCCGATCCAAAATCTTCTTTAAAATAAACATCAATAAGGTCATCCAACTGCAATCGATGTTTTTTTAAAAATGAGTCACTCATTATCAATGTTATAAAAAACTCCTTGATTGGTATTGATTTTTTTAGCTTGTTGGATGATTAAATGCGCGATGCTCACCATATTTCTAAGTTCACATAGTTCAACATCAAGTTTGTTTCGGTTGTAAATTTTTAATACCTCTGTATAAATATGGTTCATTTCTTTTTCTGCAATATCTAAAATCCGATTGGTTTTAAAAATGCTAACATGGTTTGTCATCGTATCTTGCAACTTTAGTCTGAGCGATTGGGTGATTTCTGGATTATTAAATTCTTGGTATTCCTTTCCTTTCCATTTAGGAATTTTTTCATAAATAATGTTGGGAGGTAATGGCTCATTTAATGACGCCAAACAATGCATGGCTGCACGATGCGAAAACACAATGGATTCCAAAAGTGAATTTGAAGCCAATCGATTGGCACCATGCAAACCTGTAGAACTACATTCTCCAACAGCATATAATCCTTTTAATTCGGATTCTGCATGTTCATCAACAACGATTCCTCCACAAAAGTAATGAGCGACTGGTACCACCGGGATGTATTCTTTTAGAGGATTAATACCTATACTAATGAGTTTTTGATAAATATTTGGCAATCTCTTCAGCCACTTTTTGAAAGAAATGTTTTGAGCATCTAAATAGACATAGTCGTGCGTTCCTTTTTGAATTTCTGATGCAATGCCTCTTGCAACAACATCTCTTGGAGCTAGTTCTTTATCTCTATGATATTGAGACATAAATTCAATACCTTTTTCGTTTAAGAGTTTGGCACCAATTCCCCTCAATACTTCAGAAATGAGAAATGTTCTCCCTTCAACTTTAGGAAACAATCCAGTGGGATGAAATTGAACAAAGGGTAAGTTTTCCATATACACTTTGGCTCTGTAGGCGGCCCCAAGGCCATCACCAGTTGATTCAGGAGGATTTGTTGTATGGCGGTATAGTTGCCCTGCTCCACCAGTTGATAGTACCGTTAATTTAGCACCTAGGGTAATGATCTGCTTCTGCTCTTTCGATATGACATAAGCGCCATAACATCGATTGTAGTTTGATTGAACATGGTGGTCTGTAATCAAATCCACCAATGTGTGGTTTTTCAAACAGGTCACATTGGGAATTTTTTGAACCTTTTTGACGAGTGCTTGTTGAATTTCATATCCTGTAATGTCTTTATGATGGATGATTCTATTCGCAGAGTGACCGGCTTCTTTTGTGAGATGTAGTTGGCCATTTTGAGTGTCAAATTGAATGCCCCATTGCAATAATTCATCTATCCGCTGTCCACCTTCTCTAACGACAAATTCAATGACTTTTTTTTTATTCTGAAAACCTCCAGCTTCAAGAGTATCTTCAATGTGTTTTTCAAAAGAATCCCTGACAAAATCTTTGACAACAGCAATTCCTCCCTGTGCATAACGCGTGTTGCCCTCATCAAGTTCTCCTTTGGAAATCAAAGCAACATTGATATTGGGGTTTTGTTCAGAAACTTTAATGGCAAATGTCAAACCAGAAATACCAGTTCCGATCACTAGGATATCGTAAACCATGTTTATCCTAGTTCAAGCATCCGATCAATGGGGACTTTGGCTTGTTTCATTAATTGTTGATCTAAAATGATTTCTGGTAATTCAAATTTGAGACAGTTGTATAGTTTTTGCATTGTATTAAGTTTCATATAGGCACATTCGCTACAAGCACAAGTATCATCTTGGACAGGTGCAGGAATGAATTCTTTTTGGGGGCATACTTTTTGCATTTGATGAAGAATTCCAGCTTCTGTAGCGACAATATACTGAGAAGCATCATCATTCTGAACATAATTCAATAGCCCTGACGTACTCCCGATGTAATGAGCAAGATCCAATATAGGAGATTCACTTTCAGGATGAGCAATGAATTTAGCTCGAGGATATTGTTGAGCCATTTTAACAATTTTATCAAAAGAAAATGCTTCATGAACCATGCAAGCACCATCCCATAAAATCATGGGACGGTTTAACTCTTTGATCAAAAAATGACCTAAATTTTTATCAGGGGCAAAAATGATTCTTTTGCTTCTATCAATTGAGTGAATCACTCTTTTTGCATTTGAAGAAGTACAGACAATATCAGAAAGTGCTTTTATTTCTGCTGTGCAATTGATGTAGGAGACGACCACAGCATCGGGATATTGTGCTTTAAATTCAGCAAATTCTTTTGGCGGACAAGATTCTGCTAAAGAGCATCCCGCTTTTAAATCTGGAAGCAGCACTTTTTTTGAAGGATTAATAATCTTGGCAGTTTCGGCCATAAAGTGAACTCCAGCAAACACAATCATCTTGGCTTTCACTTTTACAGCGGCTTGTGCTAAATAAAGACTATCGCCGAGAAAGTCAGCTAGTTCTTGAATTTGAGCATTCTGATAATAATGAGCCAATAAAACAGCATCTTTTGATTTTTTTAGTTTGATAAACTCATTTTCGTAATCAAATTCATTGGAATGTTCGATATCCAAATAACCGATCTTTTCCAAGTTTTCTTTGGCTTTCAGAAATGTATCAACAAACATCAGAAACTATGGTGTCAAATCATGACAAAATTACAAGAATTGGATTGTCTGAACATTCAAACTATAGAATCGTTAGAGCATCATCCACAGAATAATCCCCAATAAATGTTCGTCGCAAACTGATTAAATAGGCTCCAGAATTGCATTTTTTTCCAAAATCATTAATAAGTGAACGAATATAGGTTCCTTTACTACAAGAAATAATGAATTTAATTTGGGGCATATTGATCTGATGGACATGAAACTCGGTAATGTTTATTTTTCTAGAGTTGATTGTTATCGTTTGGCCATTTCTAGCATATTGATAGAGTCTTTTTCCATCTTTTTTGATCGCAGAATAGATTGGTGGCAATTGCATTTGCTGGCCAATAAAATCTTTTGCTTTTTCGAGTATCATCTCTTCTGTAATGTGTTTTATTGGGTAGTGGGCATTAACATGAGTTTCTGAATCAAAAGAAGGAGTTGTTTGACCAAGTTTTAGTGTGCCCGTATAGGTTTTGGTTAATGATTGTAACTCTTGAATCTTTTTTGTTTTTTTTCCTACAGCGACAATCAAGAGGCCTGTAGCTAATGGATCAAGGGTTCCTGCATGTCCAACTTTTAACTTTTTGATTTGATAGGTTTTTTGGAGATATAATTTGATTTTTTTGACAACATCAAAAGATGTCCAACCACAAGGTTTATCGATGAGTATCAATCGTCCATCAACAAGTTCTTGTTGAAAGAATAGAGCATTAGAAAATCTCATAACATATAGCAGAGAGCCCCACTATTGTACAGTAAATAGCAAAATATTTTAATTGACTTTGGACCACCAAATGAACCATCCAAATACAAGCAAAAATACCCGTTAAAAGACTCGAAACAAAACCGATCACTAAAGGAAACCATGCAACGGTTAATTCTATTGAATTAGCATTGATTATCGAATGAAGCATGCTGCCAAATATGATGGGAATGACCATCAAAAAGGAAAATTCAGTAATGGATTTTCGATCTGATTTCAACATAATTCCAGTTGCTATTGTTGCTCCGCTTCGAGAAATACCAGGCAAAATGGCTATTGCTTGACTGATTCCCATGATGATGGTGTCTAGGTGCGTCAAATCTCTTTTTGAGTTTTTAATTCGATCACTCAAAAACAATACCATTGCGGTTAACAAAAGCATTATTCCAACTAATATGATGTTTTGATGATATACTGAACGAATCAAATCTTCTAAAAAAAAACCAACCAATATCGCAGGGATCATGGATATGAAAATTTTAGTGGCAAAATCGATACTCTTCTGATCTCCTTTAAGAATTCTGAGCAACTGACCATATATTGTTTTACGTAAAACAATCATGGTACTCATAGCCGTCGCTAAGTGTAAGGTTAAAGTGAAAAACAAACTTTCTTTAGCTAATAAATCAATACCAAAAATAGCCTTTGACAATTCGATATGTCCTGAAGATGATACAGGTAAAAATTCAGTGATTCCCTGGATTATTCCAAGAAGCAAAGCTTCAAAAAAATTCATTTACTAGTTTTGGATTTTGCTAAAATCGAAAAAACAGCTAAAACAAATCCACACAAAACAATTGTGGGAGCCAAACGAATCCTTTGAAAGTTGAAAATTTTTGGATTAAACACATTAGGATCCTCACTCCCACCCCCAACCATCAAGGAAAATCCAAACACTATCAGTAATAATGCAATTCCTAAAATCTGATAGTTCCGTTTGCTAAAGAGGAGTTGGTATTTGTTTTTCTGTCTGCCCATGTTGATCTTAAAATTTGTAAGCATCAACCGTTCTGATTCTCAGATAATAACTTGTGGTCATATACGAACTGATTCCCGTGATGAACAAGCTAATCATAGGTATCGATATCAGTAAAACACCCACTTCAATGATATTATTCATTAGATTTAACTGCGGAAACAAGGTTTGTAAAAAATGAACCATGAGAGCCAATGAAACAATAGTGAGAATCGATGCAATCACCCCCAACCATAAATTTCGATGAACGAAAGGTTTTCTTATGAAAGATTTAGGAGCACCAACTAGTTGCATTGTTTTGATGACAACCCTTTTGGAATAAATTGAAAGTTTCACGGTTGTATTAATCATGACCATAGTTAAAAACAAAAAGAAACCTACAATGACAATCAGCACAAAAATGATTTTTGAAAAATTATTTCCTAAGACATTCAATACTGATGAATTGTAGACTATTTCTTGGACGAGAGGAAACAAGCCTAGTAATTCAGATTTTTTCATTTCCAAACTATCGATGGTGACAAATGAAGCGTGGAATTGAATTTCAAAAGAACTCTGCAATGGATTATGTCCTAAAAATTCAATAAAGTCTTCTCCGATGACCTCCGCAAATTCTTCAGCTGCCTGCTCTTTAGAAATATAATTGAGTGTTTTGATAACTGGATCGATTTCCAAAAAATTTCGAATTTCATTGATTTCAAAAGGAGTGATCTGATCGCTGAGATAGACTGAAAAAGATATTTCTTCTTTGACTTGATTGGCCAAATTTTTCGTATTGATTAATAACAAGCCAAGAACTCCTAAAAAAAATAACACCAACCAAATACCGATGATTACTGAAATTTGCCTGGTAATGATTCGACCAGTATAACCTCTTATTTTCTGTGATTGGTTCAATTCTTAAATCAAAAGCAGAGGCTAAATTAAGGGATTTTAAATCCTCTATTCCATCATCTAAAGACTTTAATAACTTTAAGTTTGCACTTTATTTTCATCCATTGAAGTACGATTTTCAATCCATAGAGACAAAATGGGAGAGATATTGGAAAGAAAACAAAACTTTTCAAGTGTCTCATGAATCAAAAAAACCCAAGTATTACGTACTGGATATGTTTCCCTACCCCTCAGGAGCTGGTTTGCATGTGGGGCATCCACTAGGATACATTGCTAGTGATATTATAGCTCGTTATAAAAGGCATCTAGGATTTAATGTGCTACATCCTCAGGGATTTGACTCTTTTGGATTACCCGCTGAGCAATATGCCATTCAAACGGGTCAACACCCAGCCAAAACCACTAAAGAAAATATTCAACGATACAAAGAACAACTGAATCGATTAGGATTTTCTTTTGATTGGTCTCGAGAAGTACAAACCTCCTCTCCCAATTATTACAAATGGACTCAATGGATTTTTTTACTTCTGTTTGATCATTACTATGATTTAAGTAACGACAAAGCTCAGTCGATTGAATCTTTAATTCAACAGTTCAATACACAAGGAAATGAACAGATACATGCAGTATGCAATGAAGATACCCCCAGATTTACAAATCAACAATGGAAATCCTATACTTGGAAAAAACAGCAAGAAATACTTTTAAAATACCGTTTGACTTATTTATCTGAAGCCGATGTGAATTGGTGTCCCGACTTAGGATGTGTCCTTGCCAATGATGAAGTTATTGATGGGGTTTCTGAAAGAGGTGGATATCCTGTTTTTCGTAAAAAAATGAAACAATGGAGCATGCGAATTACAGCTTATGCCAAAAGGCTTTTAAAGGATTTGGATCACATTGATTGGCCAGGACCCGTCAAAGAAATGCAACGAAATTGGATTGGTCAATCTCAAGGGTTTAGAATCCAATTTCAAGTATTACATCATCAAGAAAACATCAACGTTTACACAACGCGACCTGATACCCTATTTGGTGTGACTTTTATGACTCTTGCACCTGAATTAGACATTGTCAAACAAATCACGACTTCTGAAAATAAACTAGTTGTTGAAAATTATATTGAAAAAGCATCTAAAAAACGGATGTTAGATCGATTAGTTCATGCAAAAAAAATAAGTGGTGTTTTTACGGGGAGTTTTGCCCTACATCCATTGAACAATCAAAAGTTACCAATCTGGATTTCAGATTATGTTTTAGCTGATTATGGAACCGGAGCGATTATGGGTGTACCTGCTGGCGATCAACGAGATCACGCCTTTGCAACTCATTTTAATTTACCCATAGTACATATTTTTGAAGGGGTAGATACTTCTTCAGAAGCATTTGTAGACAAAGAGGGATTTACCTATCAAAATTCCGACCTATTAAATGGTATGGCGTTTAAAGATGGCTATGCGACAATCATTGACCGACTAGAATCCGATGGCATTGGCAAACAAGTGACCCATTTTAAAATCAATGATGCTGTTTTTGCCCGTCAGCGTTATTGGGGAGAGCCTATTCCTATTTACTATAATGAAGGCATCCCCGTTCCCATTGATTCTCAATATCTTCCACTAATCTTGCCAGATATTGAAAAGTATTTACCCACTCCACAAGGAGATCCGCCACTAGGAAATGCAAAAAAGTGGGCTTGGGATACTCATCATCATCGGATCGTTGCAAATGACTTAATCGACTTTAAAACCGTGTTTCCCATCGAACTCAATACAATGCCTGGATGGGCTGGGAGTTCTTGGTATTTTAATCGGTATACTGATGCCAATAATTGTCAAGAATTTGCCAGTCAAAAAGCCCTTGACTATTGGAAAGAAGTGGATTTGTATATCGGTGGCGTTGAGCATGCCACTGGACACTTACTTTACTCAAGATTTTGGCAAAAATTTTTAGCTGATCTGGGATTGGTCCCATTTCAAGAATATGCCACCAAGTTAATTAATCAGGGCATGATTTTAGGGACATCCGCTTTTGTTTATCGCCAAAAAGACACTCAAGTTTATGTTTCAAAAAATTTATTGGATCCCAAAGAAACTTATCATCAAATCCGTATCGAAGTTGATTTAATTTCATCTTCTAATGAATTGAATATTGAAAAACTCAAAGAGTGGCAACCACAGTTTCAGGATGGAAAGTTTGTTTTGGAAAATGGAAAATACATCGTGGGAAGAGAAGTTGAAAAGATGTCTAAGTCTAAATTTAATGTGGTCAATCCTGATCAAATCTGTCATGAATATGGAGCTGATACATTGAGAATGTATGAAATGTTTTTGGGACCGATTGATCAAGCCAAACCTTGGAACACAGCTGGAATTAGTGGTGTCCATAACTTTTTAAAAAAGTTTTTGCGTTTATTCTATAAGAATCAGGAGTGGTTCGTAATAGATCACCCACCCCATCAAGAAGAACTTAAAGTGTTGCATCAAGCCATCAAAAATGTCACTCGTGATATTGAGCGATATTCTTTCAATACTTGCGTATCAAGTTTTATGATTGCCTGTAATAAACTAACAGAATTAAGGTGTCATTCTCTGGAAATACTCAAACCTTTAACTGTTTTGCTTTCACCTTTTGCACCACATATTGCAGAGGAAATATGGGAAAAATTAGGAAATCAACACAGCATTGCTTATGAACCGTATCCGATTCATTCTGAAGAGTACTTAATCGAAAATACCAAAGAGTACCCCATTTCATTTAATGGAAAAAAAAGATTTACAAAAACTATGGAGTTGAACCTTTCAAAAGACGAAATTGAGCATTTGATATTATCTGATGCTCGTTTGGAAAAATATCTCGATGGAAAACCAATCAAAAAAATCATTATTGTTCCCAATAAAATTGTGAACATTGTCCTATGACTCAAACGATATTTTTTTCTTTTAAAAATCAAAGATTCATAATCACTGCCGTCAAATTTTAAGTTCAAAGTGCCCAAGCCATGTTTGAATCATACCGTCATGTCTGATTTTTGGATTGAAGTCATCGGTGTCATAGCTGCCATTTTAACCACAGCTTCATTCGTGCCTCAGGCGTATAAAATTTACAAATACCAAATATCTGATGGCATTTCACTCACCATGTATTTTGTCATGTTGATAGGCGTTTCTATTTGGCTGATTTATGGCATTTTGCTTGGGAAATTTGCCATTATATTGGCAAATACGATTACCCTTATCGTTCAGTTTTTCATTATCTATCACAAATTAAAACACTTAAAATCTAAAGCTGAAAAATTATAATTTTGGAATTCTATAAAGGATGGGGGAAATCGATTTAAAATCAATCTTTAAAAACAGTTACATGATGTCTTAGTGCATACAAGTCCAAATTTTATGGGCAAGTTTTGTTTCATCAGTGAAGATTCAGGTTCTTTTGAACAATTAAAAGGTAATATCGCTTTGATTAATGACCACAGTAGTGGAATTCTTGTTCATGGTGTTTATAGTAGACACAACCTAAAAAAAATTCAAGATGCTGCTTCCATTTTTTTAGCCCCCCCAAGACTTTTTCTTATTCACTAAAAATATAGATAGTCGCTCCTTAAAAAGCCCAAATGTAGCCTCTAGTCCTTTTATATGCGGGATTGAATGGTTCCATTCTAGTTTTTAAATCTGCAAGGAAATGCGTCTTTTGGTCTCAAAACCTTACAGAAATGATCCAAAAAGTAGCTCCCAAACAGCCCCAATGATTGGACTCGGAATTCAAAAATATTCTCAATCCAAAACACAAGATCAAGTTGCTGGCTGATGCGATCGACTGATCTCCTTTTGAAAATGCCTTGGAGCCCTTGTCTACCAAAACAGGCCGTCCGGCACATCCCATTCGGGTGATGGTGGGTTGTTGGATGCTGAAACGACTCGACCATCGAGGCGATGAAAC
>JAPORT010000127.1 GCA_026710085.1 Flavobacteriaceae bacterium
TTTTAATTTATTCTTTATCATTCTTTTTGTTTAAAAACTCAAAGTGATTATTTATCTTGAGAGTTTTATAAATTTGAAAAAAAGACTATTGAGATCCTTTGACAAAATCTTTGACCATCTTGCTTTATCCCTTTTTTTTGTTCTTCCAATCACACTCTTGGGGCAAACATTTGATGGCTATGTCTCTCCTTTAGATATCCCTATTGCTGTTTCTGGAACATTTTCCGAATACCGAAAAACTCACTTTCATGCAGGATTGGATATGCGAACAGAGGCTAAAATCGGCTTGAAGATTTACAGTGTCAGTAGTGGTTGGGTCAGTCGAATAAGGGTCAGTACTAGTGGATATGGTAAAGTGCTATACATCACTCATCATGATGGCTATGTAGCCGTTTATGCTCATTTAGATAGGTTTTCAAATGAAATTCAAGATTATGTCAAAGAACAACAATACCTCAAAGAACAATTTGAAGTGGATTTACATCTTCAAAAAGAAGCAATTCCCATCTCTGTAGGACAACTCATTGGTTTCTCAGGAAATACAGGATCTTCATTAGGACCACACTTGCACTTTGAAATTAGAAATCCCGACAATGTCCCTATCAATCCATTAAAACTTCCTTACTTTGTTCCAGATACAATCCCTCCGATAATTTCTGAAATTTTGGTATACCACCATCTTGAGGATGGTTTGTTTCGACAAAAATTAAATTTTCAACAGCAAAACGCCTCAAATGCTCTGTACACAGTCGACTCTGTTCAAGCGCTTGGTCCTATTAGCTTAGGAATTCAAATGCATGATCGTTCCAATTTAAGTGCCAATGTTAATGGAGTGTATCGTGTCGATTTAAAAAAACGTGGCGAGTCTGTATTTCGCTATCAATTTGATGAGATTCGCTTTTCGGATAGAAATTATATCAATCTCATGATTGATTACCCTTTGTATCGTTTAGAAAATCAACGAATACAGAGACTCTACAAACACCCTTTAAATCATGTATCGGTTTGGAAACATCTAGACGATGGGATCATCAACATCCAAGAAAATGATACGGTTCCAATACGACTTTTGATTGAAGATCACCATCAAAACATGTCGGTCATAACCATGAACATTATTGGTCGAGAGCCTGAAAAACTGATCAATGTCTATCCAAGCCATGAAAAAGGAACCCTCATCAACAGATCAGTTTCTTACCAACTAAATTTTGATTCCGTACTCTTAAAAATCCCTAAAAAAACTTTTTATGATGATGTTGTTTTAGAAATTCATCAATGGGATCAAACAATCGATTTAGGAACAGACTCTTTTCCAATCAACAATCCCATTGAAGTTTCTTTTGTTTTGAATTCTGCTCAACTTGAGAACAAATCGCAATACTATATTGCCAAAGTCAATGATCAACAAAAACCAACTTTCGTCACTGCCTTTAACAAAGGTCCTACCATTTCAACAAAAATTAGAGAATTAGGGACTTACACTGTTTTGAGAGATCAAGATCCTCCCCAAATCAACCCCATCAATATTGTTGATGGTCAAAACATGAGTCAACAGGATAACATTCAAATTCAAGTGACCGATGACAGTGGATCACTATTGTCCTATCATGGTACGATCAATAATGAATGGATTTTGCTTGAATACGAGCCTAAAGAAGATTTGTTAGTGTTTGATTTTTCAGATATACAACTTCCAGAAGGGGAACATCAACTGAATTTATCAGTCAGTGATCGAGTTGGAAATCAAGCCAACATATCCATTCCCTTTAGTCTCTAACATGTTTTACATTGCGAATAACTATAAACCATGATTCTTGTTTTTTGATTTCATCATAAATCATTTGGACTTTGTCTCATGACTTTTTTACATTTTCAATAACCTCGTGTCCTCTCATTTACTAAATTTCGTAACTTTGTCGTTAAAAAATAACCGAAATATGAAAACACACTCTCTGATTTTTGTTTTTCTCCTATCACTATCCTTTACGTTTTCTCAAAATACTGAAAACCCTTGGGTCATCAGTCTAGGGGCCAATTTGATAAATTTAACAGGAGACGAAGTTGATAGTGGAATCAAGTTTGGAGCTCCTTCAGTAGCTGTTTCGAGGTATTTGATTGGGGGAGTCTCTTTTGGAGGTGAATACACCATTGGAAATGCAGAAAATGGCGATGCGGAGTATTCTTATTCTTCTATAGAAGGTAATCTAAAATTAAATATTGTCAATAATCCAGATAAAAGTGTTCGTCCGTTTGTAAAAGCAAGTTATGGCCTAGTACGATTTGATGAAAAAATCGACAAAGAAGGACCTTTTCCTTCAACGGAAGCTAACTACACCCTTTCTGGTGGTGTTGGTGTCGATATCGATTTAAGCGATCACTTAAGTCTTAATTTATCAACTTCTGTCCAATCTAATTTAGAAGAAGAAAGTCAATTTGAAATTGGATTTAACCATTTAAAGCATATCGTGGGCTTTTCGTATGGATTTGCCATTGCTGACAAAGATCGCGATGGTATACGAGATCGAATTGATGAGTGCCCTGATCAGGCCGGTTTAAAAGAATTTGATGGCTGTCCTGATTCTGACGGAGATGGCATCATGGATAAAGCCGACGAATGTCCTAAAACTCCTGGCATTGCTCAATTCAATGGCTGTCCTGATTCTGACGGAGATGGCATCATAGATTCTGAAGACCGATGTCCACAAGAAGCAGGATCTGAAGAATTACAAGGCTGTCCTGATAATGATCGAGATGGCGTTGCCAATCCTAATGATGATTGTCCTAATCAAGCTGGATCTGCCGAAAACAATGGTTGTCCTTGGGGAGATAGAGATGGAGATGGCGTCACTGACAATATTGATGCTTGCCCTGAAGTCCCTGGAAAAGGAGTGGATGGATGCCCAAGCATACCTCAATCAATCATCGATTGGACTTCTTCAGAAAAAGCAACTTTACATTTCGCTGGAGATAGTTCTAACTTATCGGATGAAAACAAGTCTACATTAAGTGAAGAACTAGCCCCTATCCTCAGAGAATATAGTGCTATAGAATTACTTATTGAAGGTCATGCATCTAGTGACGGATCCACAGAATATAATTACGAGTTAGGATTAACACGAGCTCAAAATGTTGTTGATTTCTTGGTAGAACAAAAAGTTAACCCCAATATGTTGGAAATTGTGTCATACGGCGAAGATCAACCTGTTGCTGATAACAAGACACGAAAAGGAAGAAAAGCTAATAGGCGAGTAAAAATTGTTTTAAAAAACCAAGAATAGCTATATCATTTCTAAATATTGAAAGCCTCTCCAATGGAGAGGCTTTTTGGTGATTTATAGCGTCATATCATATGACCATTCTTTTTGAATCCATTTGTTAATTGCAGGGAAATTATTCACAAGACATCGACCGATTTTTTTATGTTGTGCAATCCATTTTCCTTATAAATAACTAAAATCGTCTTATCCTACTGCTTTGTCTCATTGTTAAATTAATAACAGACGGCACTTTATAATTATCGATTCACTTCATCAATAGTATACTAGAGTTTGTAGCCTCTCCATGAGGCAGGCACTCGATATCGTCATTAAAAATTTCTTTTCAACTAGCTTTCTAACAAATCATCATCTATAAAATGCTTTTATTTTTATGTTTCGAGATGATCTAAAATAGGACACCCTCGTTTGTTTTATTTTATTGCCTATATTGAATTCAATAAATTAATTTTTCAAGATTCTTTCATGATTAAACCAATCCACTTCATACCACTCTTTTTTCTCGTTTTTTCTATGGGTATTTCACAAGATCGGGAAATCCCAATCGATACGACTGTTGTCACAAAACATCAAACCACAATCAAAGGTCAAAACATTGACTACACAGCACACACTGGAACCCAACCCGTATGGAATCAAGATGGTCAAGCAATAGCGACTCTTTTCTATACTTATTATCAAAGAGATAATGTGTCAAATATCGCCAAACGTCCGATCATTTTTTCCTTTAATGGGGGCCCTGGGAGTGCGTCTGTATGGATGCATATGGCATATACTGGCCCCTATATTTTAAAGGTTGATCATGAAGGTTATCCGGTGCAACCTTATGGCTATAAACAAAACCCGTATTCGATTCTAGATGTGGCCGACATCATTTTCATCAATCCAGTCAATACGGGCTATTCTAGAATTTTAGAAGTCGATGGGATCAAAGAACCAAGAGAATCCTTTTTTGGCATCGATGCTGATATCAAGTACTTAGCTGAATGGCTGAATACTTTTGTTACTCGTTATCAACGATGGGAATCTCCAAAGTATCTCATTGGTGAAAGCTATGGCGGGACGCGCGTGATGGGGCTATCACTAGCATTACAAAACCAGCAATGGATGTACCTCAATGGTGTGATTTTAGTATCTCCTGCTGATTATCAAGTTTATCGAACGGGAGGACCTGTCGCTATTTCTTTAAACTTACCTTACTATACCGCCACAGCATGGCATCATCAAAAACTTGATACCAACTTACAATCACAAGATTTATACGATATCCTCCCTGAGGCTGAAGATTTTGCAATCAATGAATTGTTACCTGCCATTGCTCAAGGGGGATTTATTGAATGGGAACATAAAAACACAATTGCAGAGAAAGTAGCTTATTATTCAGGTCTTTCCAAACAAGTTGTCCTTGATAATAATCTTCGAGTCCCAACTTCTTTTTTCTGGAAAGAATTACTGAGAAGCGAAGGAAAAACAGTTGGTAGGTTAGACTCAAGATACATAGGTGTCGATGTAAAAGACGCTGGCGATCAACCAGATTATAATTCCGAATTAACCTCTTGGCTTCATTCATTCACGCCAGCAATCAATCATTACATCCGAACGAAATTAAACTTTAAGACAGACATCAAATACAATATGTTTGGACCTGTTCGACCTTGGGAAAATGATAATATCAATGTGCGCGATGATTTAAGACAAGCTATGGCACAAAATCCATTTTTAAAAGTATTGACACAATCAGGATATTATGATGGGGCCACTACTTATTTTAATGCCAAGTACACCATGTGGCAAGTCGATCCGAGGGGTGCTTTTAAAGATCGATTTAGTTTCAAGGGATACCGAAGTGGTCATATGATGTACTTAAGATATCCTGATTTGATTCAGTCTAATGAAGATATTCGAGAATTTATAACCAATAGTTCTACAAATGGTGCCCCTGCCAAATATGATTAGTTTCTTTCTATTGAATTTTATGGGACTTATACGTTTAATAAGTTCAACTTTCTAGTGCAATAATTAAAATCCATAGTCCATTATTTGACTGAAAAATTATTAGGCTCTATTCAAGTGTTTCCTATCGATTGTGACATGTCATTATATCGTATGCTCTTTGTTTGAAACAAGTATAAAGAATGGGAATCCATCATTTCCCTTAAAAACCTCATTTCGAAACAAGTTGTTGCGACACTTGATACTCGCTCCTAAAAAGCCTAAATATAATGTCCAGCCCTTTTCTATGGGGCTTCTATATCAAAGTGCCTCATATCTAGATATTCAATCATCCTTGTTCTTGTTGAAAAGATTCTCCATAACCATCCATCAACCATGTCATCATCGACGGAATGGGAACTTGATAAGCCCCATCTGATTGCTGGTCAAAAACACCTTTACTTAAACATTGATCGAATAAATTTTCAGAATACGCTTCCATGAAACCTTCTCGGTCAAACACAGGGTGTTGTTGTATCCACTCCGCTATTTGTTGTCGTTCTTTTCGACTGAACGATTCCACCCGTTCTTCATAATACGCATTTTTTAACAACTGCCCTTGCTTCAATATCGCTTTCAATCCCTCATCCGTGAGTTTCCCCATTGCTTGTCGGATCACCCTTGCGGCTTCTTCTCCATACGATGTGACATGCTGAGGCCATCCTTGAGTTTGTCGCATGATGGTGTCGACCCAATGCTTCAATTCAGACGTCGCTTCTTTCACACCACCTTCTCGAACCAACCAATCCAAACATAACGCTTCTTCGTCGTTCCGATCTAATGGTTTCAATCGAAACACCGTTTGTTTGGCAAATCGAGAAATATGAAAATCATTCAGTAGTGATTTGGTTTGATTCAATCCAGCCACTAAAAAGCAAAAGCCATGATCTGTTTCTAAATTATGCAAATGTGATAACACATCTCGAATAATTTTTCGACGATCAGATTCTTGGAGTTCATCTTGTAATCGTTGGGCTTCGTCTAGAAACAATACGGTAGGTTGTTTCACTTCTTGCCATGTTTTTTCAAATGAATGATGATTTAATTGAATGTTGGTTTCAAATCCGATTTCTTGATAAAATGGTTTGACTGATAAAGTTTCTTTTTTCCAAACTTGCCACCATTTGTCCAATCCCAACACATCTCTTAATTCGTTCAAATCATATAAGGCTGTCGGATTGATTTTAGCAAAATGCCAATCAGGATGTTCGTCCATCAATTGATAGACTAAAGCTGTTTTCCCAACACCTGGAGGCCCTTGAACCAAAAAAGATGTTCCTTTTTTTTCTCGGATGGCATCATCCAAGCATTGTCGAAAAGCTTGACGTTCTCGATGTCGTCCGTGAAAATAAATTGCTTTCCCTCGATCCATGTTTTTAAAGATACGTTTTTTCAGTCACAGGATAGGCTATTTATCCAAATTTTTAGAAAGAATTCAACGATGGTCTAAAAAATCCCAAACTAATTGTTGGCGGATGGAGGGAAATCGACTCCCAACAACCAATGCAACCATTTTTATCTTGTCAATCCACCCAAGCTAAGGTCTTTCCTCAATGTTTCCCAAAATCAAAGGTCAGTTGGCCTTCTTCATTTTCTTTAATGTAAAAGCCTTGATCCAAATAGTTCACTTGACCTTTGTATTCTTTGGTTAACTTTTTGGTATCGGGTTCCAAACCATAACGTTGGATTTGAGCTTGAAAAACATCAATCGTCACTTCCACATCGGCTACGGCATCATGGGCGTCTTCTAAAGCGCGACCACAATAGAACTTCATGGCTCCGGATAAAGTTATAGCAATTGGGGCCGGTGGTTTCTAAATTAAAAAAGGTGATTGATTGAAAACAGTCTTATCGTTGTCTTTCATGGGATGCTTTTTGTTGCTGTTTTGATTTTAAGTTGATCTATTGTCTCATTGGGTGAATTAACTTTTCTAATTGAGGAATATCAACAATATCTGTTTCATAGACAATTTTCCAATCCATTTTAAAGTGTTTGTGAGCTAAAATAACTCTCATACCAGCCATATCTTTCCAATTTAATTGGGAGAGTTCAGATTTTAAATCTAGAGATAAATTAATACTTAATTCAAAAATATTTTCAATGAGTTTAGCTGTAGCATGACAAAGTTTCCAATCTTTATGAAAGGTATCATACGAATCTATCTCATAAATTAATGAATTTAATTGAATAATATAATTTTCAATATGCTTTAATCGTTTCCCATCCGCTAGTTTGATCTTTCGCATTAGAAAGTAAATTATT
>JAPORT010000065.1 GCA_026710085.1 Flavobacteriaceae bacterium
GCATTGATCTTAGTGAAAACACACACTTGTATGCATTTGGTGGGTATGGAACCCGAGAATCAGAAGGTGGGTTTTACTTTCGAGCACCAGGTACCTCTAGTGCTCGAAGTGCCGTGTTTAGAAATGGAGATGTAAGAGCTGTTGCTGATTTAAATCAAAACGATGCTATCGATTGTGCACAATTAGTTCCTAGTCTTGATGCTACTTTCGCTGAAGTGAGTTCATTTGTTTCTCAATATCAAGGCAAGTGTTTTCTTTTTAATGAATTATTTCCTGGCGGTTTTACCCCACGTTTTGGTGCGGACATTACTGACATAAGTGCAACTACAGGTCTTCGCGGTGGTCGATATGATGGATTCCAATGGGATTTGAGTTTTGGATATGGAAACAGTAAGATTGACTATTTTATCTATAACACAATCAATGCTGCATTGGGACCAGATACACCCACTTCATTTAAGCCACGCGGTTACGATCAAAAAGAAGTAACCATTGCAGCGGCGGGATCGTTTCCCATTGAAGTGAATGCTTTTGCAACCCCATTAAATATCGCCTTTGGATTAGAATGGCATAACGAAAAATTTACAACCAAGGCTGGCGATAGAGCCTCATACACTGATCGTGAAGATAGGTTGTATACGAGTCAGGGATTTAGTTTGGGATCAAATGGATATCAGGGTTTAAATCCAAAGTTTGCCATTTCTGAAGATCGTCCCAATGTGTCTTTTTATGTTGATTTAGAAACGGATATCACTTCTCAATGGACTTTAGGTGTTGCAAGTCGATACGAAAATTATTACGATGACTTTGGTTCCACTGTAACAGGAAAAATAGCTACATTATACCGTGTGTCAGATGGTTTCCGTCTTCGAGGAACGGCTTCGACCGGTTTTAGAGCACCAACACCAGGACAAGCTAATCTCTGGGCACTTCAGACAGCATTATCAGGAACTGGAGATCAGTTGGTCGAAACAGGACAACTTCCGCCAACACATCCGATTTCCCAAGCATTAGGAGGAGAAGAATTAACCGAAGAAACGGCTGTGAGCCTATCGTTAGGTTCAATTGTGGATATTACCCCTGATTTAACCTTGACACTAGACTACTTTAATATTTCCATGAAAGATAGAATTTCACTGACTGGAAATATTGAAATCACCAAAGAAATTCAAGATGTTATTGCAAAAGATCCCGGCGTTTTTGGTGGTGCAACTACACTGCGAGAGATTAAATTCTTTTCTAACGATTTTGATACCAATACGCAGGGAATTGATCTTCTGTTGGCTTTTGATTATGAAAGTCCAGCAGGTCATGCAACTCAGGCATCAATTGCTTGGAACTGGACGACCACTACTTTAAAAGATTTTTCTGAACCAAGAGAAATAAACCAGTTTTTAGATACTAGATTAAGCGAACCATTTACACTTAGTTTATTAACGCCTCGTCGGCAGTTTGAAGCGGAGGAACTGAATCCTAAAAATCGAATTGTGGCTATGGGACGTCATATTCGTGGGCCATTTAGTGGTATGTTAAGATTCAATTACTTTGATGGATGGCGTGCTTGCCGAAATAATAGCAATTCTTGTGTCAATCTCCTTGATAAATACGATTCCGCTATTATTATGGATGCAGAAATTGGCTTCCGATTTTTTAATAATTATCAGTTCTCATTTGGAATCGATAATATATTTGACACGGTACCCGATGCCCACGAAGATGAAACTTTAAGTCAAGGAAATATTCGTCCAGAAAGTACTCCTTGGGATTATAATGGACGTGCATTCGTTGCTCGATTGCTGATTGATTTATTCTAACCATAAATTTTTATCATAAACAAAGCCTCGGAATTATTTCGAGGCTTTTTTGTTTTCAAATCATTATTGGAATAGGCTAGTCAAATTAAAAATTCTTAGAAAGTGCTCCCATTCTTCTTTGTCAATATCAGTTTGATTGAATAATTCAAAACTAGTCATGAGTTTAAAATTTCTGAATCGAGATAAGATACGAACGCTAAAAAGATCGTTTTGCATTGATTTATCCGAAACAAAGTAACAGTCTCCATGTCTTTGGTTATTTGAAAAAATAGAGTCAAGGCTCGTTTCAAAGTCATCAACTTGTAGTAGATCAACTGGTTGGCAATAATTTTTACCAGCTTGTTTTTGAAAACATGAAAAAAGATAACCGATATCATTTGGTGAAAAATTTTTGTGAGACAAAACCCAAAATAAACGTTCAATTGAATTTTTAGGAACAGTTATGGACCTATTGATTTTCATATTCTTATCCAGCCTTGATTCTATCTGATCTATTTTAGACTTTGTATGACCAAAAATTTGCTCATCAAGAAACAGTACGTCCAAACCATCACCACGGATATGTGGCACGTCGACGTTTGTTTGGCCAAAAAACTATTGCCAGCCGTCTCTTTGATTCATAATCGATTTCATTGAATCCAGTGTTTGAATCGGGCCATCGATGCCGTCAGACGCCCAGAAGTGAAAGATCATCCGTTATTTAAAAACAGCCGTTTTGCTCTATGGAAGAATCCGGAAAATAGAACGAGAAAACAAGATATCATTTTCGAAGCCATGCTACAAGCCCATTGGAAAGCGAGTCAAGCTTGGACATGTCGTGAAGATTTGAAAGATATTTTCCATGCTTCCGATATCTTACAAGCCAAAGAGCATTTCAAATCTTGGTTGGACCAAGTCATGGCGACAGGAATCCGAGAAGTCATGGAGGTAATCCCCCATATGTTCCAAAGACATCTCGATGGCATGATCCATGCTTTCGTTTTCAAACAATCCAATGCCCGAGCCGAACGAATCAATGGAAAAATCTAACAAATGAAAACCGTGGCAAGAGGCTATCGAAAGTTTAAAAACTTCCGATCGACGATCTTGTTTTTTTGTAGCGGACTAAAACTTTATCCACACAAATTGTGATAGAACCAAAGTTTTTTCATTGGCCACTTGTTTATCGGTAATCCCATGGACTTTGATCGCTTCAGGATCGATGGGCTGTTGGGGATTCACTAAGGACTAATATTTTTGGTATACCATATCGAGTTAGTATTGGATGATCCGAATTTACACAATCCGATCATCGCGAAAATTCATTCCTGTGGTTTCTAAATCAAAGAATGTGATGGGTTTGTCTAATTTCATTCAATCGTCATAAAAAAATAAATATTCTACTTCATGTCCATTTTATCGCTTATCGAGTTCGATTATCTTTATCGCTTCGATATTGCAACAATTTTTTGTCTGAGTATAAAATATGGTTTTGCAATTTCCAAATTTCTTTTTCTAATTGAGGAATTTTTATTGTTGCCGTATTCTAAATGCTAGGCATATTGATATTGAAATAATAATGCGTTAAACTGATTCTCAATCCAACCATTTGAGACCATGGAATAACGTTGTATTCTTGTTCGATAGAGGGTTCATTTTGTGATGAGATCAATGGATTCACAAATATTTTGTAATCGATAGCAAATCGCAAATTTTTTACTCTTGTCTTGATACCATTCTTCATAAGAATCAACGGAATGGAGCAAATTATTGATGTCGCGAATCGCTATTTCAATAAGCTCAATTTGAGCTAATACCTGCTTCTTGATCTCGGATTCCACTGAAAAATAATGTTGATGATGCTAAAATTTCATTTTTAGTGTTATTCGGGATAAATTCAAACCCTGTAAAATCTAATGGTTGATGGATCTGGTTTTGAATGTCTTCAATAGCTGCTAAAAACTCAATATAATCTGGCGTTTTATTGAAATCATAGAGAATCGCTAATTTGTTAGGATTTAAAATAACATTGAATGGAGACCATGCCAACCGAGTAGGTTCAAATGGTTTTAATTTTTCAATGATAATATTTTGTTCTTGTTCTGTTAACATCTTAATGGTACGGAATAGCAATACAAAATTACTTACTTCTATTAATACCCATAACCATCTTGTTATTTTTGAGAAAACACATCCTTTGTTTATGTTTTCATAGCAAATAAATCTTGAGGATACCGATTATGTTCATAAATCACTTGTTTGGCTTTTTGAACCCAACTTTTTTCGGATATCTCCCAAGTCTTTCCTCGAATGGGTTGGATTGTTTGTTGCTTTAATTGATGATTATAGTCGCTGGATATAATTCGATATACGATAATAACAGTTTGAATCGTTGGGTGACATATCCCAAAAGGGTTTTTAAAAAATCGAATCGTATTGAGGATAAGGGCATTGTTTCAATTTTAGTTTCTAAGTGAAACGGTATTTGATCGGTGATATGATCCAAATCATAAAAATCTTTTTTATGAACAAACGGCCACCTAATGCAATCCATTTTTGAATACTTACGTCTCTTAGATGATAATAAAGAAATATTGTTTTGCCATGTTCAACTACATAGTGCAACGTGAGCCTATGTCGATTTTATCTTTTCGATGAGACTGAGGTAGTTCAAGTGAGGGATCCCTCGTGAAAAATGAGGATAATTGACAATTTAGGTAATTTTGATAATATGATAGATCGAGGAAAAGCACAGTATTTTCATGGTAGAGAGCGAGAAAAATCTGTTTTTAGAAAAATGTTAAACATCGCCAAAAAGAGCATGAGTGGAACAATTTTTTTAATTCAAGGTTCTCCAGGTGTCGGAAAAACGGCTCTATTGGAAGAGTTTAAAGAAATGGCTATTGTTGACCATTGGGGTGTTGTTAAAATTAAACCAGATGGGTTATGGGATACCGAGCAATTAAAAAAATACTTGAAACGGGAATGGAAAATCAAATTGAAAGATTTCAAAGGAAAAGCAAGTGCATATGGTGTTCAAGTAGAAGCAAATTTTGAATTTTCTAAAAAATCAGTATTGCAGATTTTAGAGTCTTCAAAGAATCCATTGTTGTTGGTTTTAGATGAAGCTCAAAATATAAAAAAGGTGTTCAATACCGATTTTACAACTCGGAATACCGTTGAAAATGTGTTAGATGAAATCCATAATGGAGGTTTTGATAGACCATTAATGTTTGCGGTTAGTGGGTTAGGAATGACTAAAAATATATTGCAAGAATTAGGAATCTCTAGATTTAATCAAGATTGTGCGATTAATTTGGGAAAGATTGATCAATTATCAGAGCGAAAAATCATTAGAGATTGGATTTATCAAGCAGGAAACATTGACAAAAACATCAATGTTGATTTATGGATTCATGAAATAACAAAAGAAACTTGTGGTTGGGCCCAGCACATCAATGCTTATGGAAGGTCTGCATCTGAATATTTAAGAACCAAAACAAGAGAATTTGATCAAGGATGTTTGACTCGATTAGGTTTGGACAATGTATTAGAAGAAGGAAAAAGAAAAAGGTTGGAGTACTATAAAGAACGAGTGATCAGTTTTCATTATGAAGAGATAGAAGAAATAACAAAAATGTTGAATGAAAAAACCATATTATATCCGATGAAAAGAAGAGACATTATTTGTTCTTTCAAAAAAGAATTTCCGACAGAAAAATCTGAAGATTTATTTGAAAGAGTGGTCGAAAAAGGCGTGTTTCACAGAATTGATGATGGTCGTTATATTGTGCCTGTTCCTTCCATGAAACATTGGCTGATGTCTCATCAATGGAATATCAAAGAAGAGAAGAATGGACCCCTATAGGTATGAAATGGATCAAACATCAAAAACAGAAAAAACGCCAACATTACCATCTCGTTCAAAATAACAATGCCATGCCCATTCCCCTCGTCAAACCATTTCCATGCCATCCAGTAAGAGAAATTTAATAGAGGCTTGTAGAACCGAAACGCCGATTTTTATACCTCGTTGACCGATATTGAAAGAGAATTAAAGCATTACAAAGAGTGACAAGTTTAACGATCTAGCGCAATAGAATAATCCCATAGCTTAACTAATGGGTTGAACTAGAATGGTTATTCGGAGTGGTTCTACTACGAAAGTAATGGTTAAAGTTTGAAACCGTCATTAAAAAACAAGACGACTGCTCTCAAGTTTTCGAATTTTTGATAGCCTCGACCAATGGCCTTGATTTCTTGAATCTCCATGCCCTCGATCGACTTTGGCATGGGACTATGGATAACACAAGGCATCATGACCAACGCCTTGAACATGGTTTGAAAACCTCTTGACCACCGGACAGACTTCTTGAATGCTAGACTTGATGACACGATCCATCCAACGTTTGAGATATGGTGAGACCTCTTTCTAGGTGCTTGATCCGAAAAGGGATGGGACATCCTCTTTGAATTTCCAAATGCGACGGACCACTCCATGACTTTCTGGTGCTCTTTGAAAGATTTCTTTTTGTTTTTCCGTTCGGTTGTCGTCGTTTTCCAAGATCGCTATCGAGCCTTTTGGAGCACTGAGTGTGTTTTCACTTCCCCTCGCCTTACCTGGTCCATGGCTTTGTTCCGGTGTGGCATTCCATGAAACCAATCGTCAATCAAGGGGGCCTCAGCACTCGTTCTTGAGCAGAAGAGATATTAGGGCACCCCGATCGATGCTGATGGTTTTGATGTGTTTTCTCCTTTCTTTGGAAATGGATGATGGAGACGATCTGGGACGTTGGTGATGGTTCATTTTTCCACCAAATCAAGAACGACCCCTTAAGTTGGATCGCGAGAATCATGGCATCACCAGGTTCCTTTTGGATGACTTTTTCATCCAAACTCATAGACAACGGTAGAGTATCAGAACGCCATGCCACGAACGACGGCCCACTTGAGGAGGCCGTGGATAATCTGAAAAACGCAACGCAAGATCTGGGCCGTTTGGGTTTGGTTTCTAGTGGCCAAGAGAAGATCGATGGTCCCGATTTTAAAGAGCCATAGGAATCATTGGATCAAGGTACAGCCACCGTCTGGACACATGCAGAAGACAGGGTGCAAGGCTCCTGACAATGAATCAAACAAGGGTATGGTCATCCATCCAAAGGATGCTAGATGCGTTCTTGACGATGATCATCGATGGGATCCCCCCCCCTTCTTAACCAATCTCAGAAACGGGTACAAATAGAAGATACCAACACATGAATGGCCATTTGCCAATCATCAGCAGAAAGGTCATCGATCTACTATGAATCACCGACTTTGAAGATCGATTCAAAAAAGAATCAAAGCTATTTCATCAAGAATGAACCAAAAGTAAACTGAACCACAACTTTCGTAATAGATCCACTAAAGATGATGGCAATTGTTTTATTTTGCAACATTCCAAATAAAATCGATGAATAGAAAAAAAGGCTTCGTCATTTTAGAAGATGGCACCATTTTTTATGGTAAATCTATAGGCATCGAAGGAACAGCCTATGGAGAAGTTTGTTTTAATACAGGAATGACTGGTTACCAAGAAATATTTACAGATCCTTCTTATTACGGTCAAATTATGGTCACTACCAACGCTCATATTGGAAATTATGGTATTTATGCGGGTGAAGCTCAGTCTGATGGTATCATGATTTCTGGTTTGGTCTGTAAAAACTTTAGTT
>JAPORT010000076.1 GCA_026710085.1 Flavobacteriaceae bacterium
ATCTTTTTAGTTGTTCCACATCCCATAATCCATCGGGCTTTATTTTGGCAACACCCCAATCCCTTTCCAGAACAATTTCTTTACATTTTTCAAGCACACTGTTTTGCCAACACCCAGTGAACCTTGAACCAAAAAGGATGTTCCGACTCCTCTACTTCTCGCTTTTTTCAAGGCATTCTTGAAAAAAACTTGTTCTTTTTCTCTACCATGAAAATATTCTGCTTTACCTCGTGAAAACATAATATCAAATTTGCGACGGCTCTGCCTTATACCAATCTGTGTTCTGTATTGTGTATTACTTGATTCTCATCTCATTGCCATTAAACGAAGCAGGTACACTATGAAATACAAACATTTTGCCCTAACGCTAAAAAGTAATTTAAAACGCAAATTAGTATTAGATAGAAATTAATTTTTGATTGATTTCTGAAACCATTTTCTTAACTGTTTTGAATTCCGTATCAATTATAAAATCTGCCTGATTGTAGTAATGAACCCTTTCTAAAAGATGCTTGCCTATAAAATCCTGTAGTTTTTCAATCGAATCGATTTCACTTGGAATCAATGGTCTCGTGATACGGTTTTTAAATAGTCTTAGAGAAAGTTCTCGCACACTAGTTCTGAGATAAAAACTAGTTACGTTTTGATTTTCAGATAACAATTGAAGATTTTGTCCGTATACTGGAGTACCACCCCCAAGACTCAAGACAAGGGACTGTTTGGATTTTAAGATGTTTTCTAAATAGAAACTTTCGAGTTTTCTGAATTGAAGGTGGCTTTGTTTTATCAAATCGATGACGGTAACATTTTCTTTGTTTTCAATGTAACGATCTAAATCAATGAATTCGGTTTTTATTTCACTAGCCAACCGTTTTCCAACGGTTGACTTTCCTGAACCCATGTAACCCATCAGAGCGCATATCATGTGATTCATTGGTTATAAACGATTGAAAGATAAAACAACCAAACGGACTTTGTTCTCTGTAAAAATAATGGATAATTCGTTCATTTTGTAAAAAAACTGTTTCAGCACTTGAGGCACAAAACATCATTTTTCGAAACTTGATTTTACAGAATCCTTGACCCCCTTTTATTTTCTTACTTTTGCAAACCATTTTTAGCAAAATCGATTTTCTGTTGTTTTTGCTAATCTCAGACTTGGTAGCTCAGTTGGTAGAGCATCTCCCTTTTAAGGAGAGGGTCCTGGGTTCGAGACCCAGCCAAGTCACGATTCATTTCTCCTGTTGCTTCTCATAAAAATAAATTCGTACGTTTTTTGACACCGTTTTATTTGATCGACAAACTTTAATCCATCAACGGATAACAAGAGACCTCTACACTAAAATTTCGACTTTTCGCTAAGGTAGAGAATTGAATCAGAAAAATCTTCTTTTTATTTGACGTATTGTTTTTATCGTTTTATTTTTTACGTTGTGATTGTCGCACTAGATGGTTGAACTTGTATTTTGCATTATTCTAAGGGCTCCACAAACTAATCCTCGCTGATTCTTTCAAGCGTTTTCCAACATTGGTAAAGCCCTCTAGGAACATGAAAACAACCTTTCCATTTTCCTCCTTTTAAATTTAAAAGGACATCGCCTTTTCTGTTGAGATATCCAAACCATTCCTGATGATTTTCATCTTTAAAGTGTTTCCATGTATAGTCTTCAATCTTTAAAAACCATTCGGCGCATTTTGGATTTTTTAATAATTGATATCCTTTTAAAAGGCTAATCATGGTTTCAATATGCACCCACCATAGCTTCTGATCCCATTCCAATTGTTGAGGTGGATGTCCTTTGATATCCATAAAGTAAAAAATACCTCCATGTTTTTGATCCCAACCATAATTTAAAGTATCCATCGTGATATCCACTGCTTTTTCAATGAGGTCTTTTCGATGGAGACGCACGCCTAAATCCATCATAAACCACATGGCTTCAATAGCATGTCCAGGATTGAGTAATCGACCTTCAAAGCTATTTGAAAACTCTCCTTGATCAGTGACATTTTCTAATATTAATCCCCATTTTGAATGATAAAACACATCCATCACCTCATGGATTGCCGTATCGATTAGGTCATCAACGAGATTAGGTTCAATAAGGTGTTCTATTTCCAAACATAGATTGGATAAAATCATAGGAAGAGCAAAATTTTTCAGTGGTCTCGTCTGGGGATAAGCTTTATTGTACTGGCCTTTAGGGTTTTCTTTTCTTTGAAGAATTCGTTGAAACGTTTTTAATGCAATTTCAGCGTATTTTTCATTCTTGGTTGTCAAATGCAACTGACCAAAGGCCATGGCAGCAAACGTATTTGAAAATATATTGTAGGGTTGGATTAAGGGTTTTCCTTTTCGATCAAGACTAAAATACCAATCAAAGTGAGAATCACAACCATATTTTTCTAAAAACTCAGCACCATGTATTGCGATGTCTAACCATTCTTTTTTGGATTCAACTTTATTGTATAAAGTGGCAAACATCCATACTTGTCTCGCTTGTAGCCAAATGAATTTATCCGTATCAAATACTTTTCCCTGACGATCTAAACAACTAAAATAACCACCATATTTTGTATCAATAGAATGGTTTGTCCAAAAGGGGATGACATTTTCTAAAAGCTCTTTTTTATACCTTGTTGTCTTTGAATGAAGCTTCATCATTTGACCTTAATTTTTAAAATCTGATTCTTGAATCATCTTTGTTACAGGATACCCTAATCTATGAGATAAAGGGCATGGAACAAAGTAAAATTAAATTTATTATTCATTTTCTATTGAATTAATTTTATTCACAAGAATCCAATCCAAAATAAAATGAAATTTTCAAATCAATTAAATAGGAGATCTTTTATTAAAAAATCAAGCATGTCGATGATGTCCGTTTCTGCACTTCCATTGATGAATCCAAGCCATGGTATCGAAAAACTGAATGAGTCCAGTTCTTTTTTAAATACCAATGAAAATAAAGGGCTTCGAATTACGGGAACTTTTATCGATGAAATTTCTCATGATATTCCACATCAAAACTGGGGTGAAAAAGAATGGGATCAAGATTTTCAGTATATGAAAGCCATTGGAATTGATACCGTCATTATGATTCGCTCTGGTTACCGGAAATTCATCACTTACCCTTCCGAGTATCTTATTTCTAAAGGATGCTACAAACCTCCCGTGGATTTATTAGAACTTTTTTTGAAACTCGCTGACCAACATGGAATGAAGTTCTTTTTTGGACTGTATGATTCTGGAGAGTTTTGGGATACTGGTGATTTGACCAAAGAAATTGAATCGAACCGTTTTGTTATCGATGAAGTCTGGAAAAACTATGGCAGCCGATACAAAAGTTTTCAGGGATGGTATTTGAGTGGTGAAATTAGTCGAAGAACCAAAGGAGCTATCGAATCGTTTTATGCCTTAGGAAAACAATGTAAAGATGTCTCGAATGGACTCCCGACTTTTATCTCACCCTACATCGATGGTCAAAAAGCTGTGGCAGCAGCATCAAGTACTTTGAGCAAATCTGAAGCAGTATCTATTAAAGAACATGAAGAAGAATGGAATACCATTTTTTCGGGCATCCACCAAGTGATCGATGCCTGTGCCTTTCAAGATGGCCACATTGATTATGATGAACTGGATATCTTTTTTGAAGTCAACAAAAAATTAGCTGACCGATATGATATCGATTGCTGGACCAATGCAGAGTCGTTTGATCGAGATATGCCCATCAAATTCTTTCCCATAAAATTTGAAAAACTTAAACTCAAATTGGAAGCAGCGAAGAGAGCCAACTATGACAAAGCCATCACTTTTGAATTTTCACATTTTATGAGTCCCCAATCGGCCTATCGACAAGCTGGACATCTATACCATCGGTATAAAGAATACTTCAACATTTAAAATGAAACAGACCAAGCCATGGCTCTATGTTATTTTTCTAGCCTTTATTGCAGCAATCGGTGGGTTTTTATTTGGTTATGATACCGCTGTCATATCGGGAACCATTTCTGATGTCACCGAACAATTTGGATTAAATTCCCTAGCACAAGGTTGGTATGTGGGTTGTGCTTTAATTGGTTCCATTATTGGGGTATCCATAGCGGGTTATTTAAGCGATCATATAGGTAGAAAAAAGGTGATGTTGATCTCAGCATTACTGTTCTCCGTTTCGGCTTTAGGATGCTCTTTATCTCCTAGTTTCGACATTTTGGTGTTTTATCGAATCATAGGAGGCATGGGGATCGGGATGGTGTCTATAGTCTCCCCTATTTACATATCCGAAGTTGCTTTTGAAAATATCCGAGGCGGTTTGGTTGCCTTATATCAATTGGCCATTACCATTGGTTTTTTAGGAGCTTATTTGATGAATTTTCAATTATTAAACTATTCCCATTCTGACGTTATTTTTTCATCGCCCCAATTACAATTGATTTTCCAAGATGAAGTTTGGAGAGCCATGCTTGGTATGGAGTTACTACCAGCCTTTTTATTTCTCGTGTCGATATTATTTATTCCTGAAAGTCCTAGATGGTTGGTCATTAAAAACAAGTCCAGTAGAGCTGAAAAAGTATTTTCAAAAATTTATAATTCTATAGAAATCGGAAAACAAAAAGTCAAATCCGTAATAAACTTTGATCAAAAGTCTTCAACATCTTCTATGAAATTGCTTTTGAATCCTAAAGTATTAAAGCCTATTGTTTTGGGGGTTTGCATTGCCATTTTAGGGCAGTTCATGGGAGTTAATGTCGTTTTATATTACGGTCCCAGCATATTTGAACAAGCTGGATTATCAGGGGGAGATGCCCTTTATTATCAAGTGTGGGTTGGTTTAGTCAACGTCTTGACAACCGTTTTGGCTCTTTTGATCATTGATCGTTTGGGAAGAAAAAAACTAGTATATTTTGGTGTTTCAGGCATGATTGTATCATTGCTATTGATTAGTTTCTATTTTAGGTTTTCAGAAGCGATTGGTGTTGGCAGCATTTTTTTATTAGTGTTGTTTTTGTTTTATGTATTCTCCACAGCCATCAGTATTTCAGCGGTTATTTTTGTTTTGCTATCCGAAATGTATCCCAATCTAATTCGAGGAATAGCCATGTCCGTTGCCGGCTTTTCTCTTTGGGTGGGTACTTATTTAGTCGGTCAGTTGACCCCATGGTTGCTTGAAAATATTGGGCCTTCAGGCGCCTTTTTACTATTTGCTTTGATGTGTCTCCCCTATTTGTTTATCATGTGGAAATACATCCCAGAAACGGCAGGAAAAACCCTAGAAGAAATAGAAGATTTTTGGTTTGAGGATTAAATACAAATCTTGGTGAATTAATGAAACGAAGGGATTTTATTAGGAACATAGCATCTGGTAGAGGAATGTTAATGCTGCCTTTATCTCAAGATCTCCAAGCCAATGAAAAAGCAGACAGCAAAATTGATTTGAGTTCTTCCCCCGATTCTTTAAATGCAGATGTCATCATTGCTGGTGGAGGACTTGGAGATTGTGCTGCAGCTCATGCCACTTTGAGAAATGGGTTAACCGTTATCATGACGGAAGAAACCGATTGGATAGGCGGTCAACTGACCCAGCAAGGAGTTCCACTAGATGAACATCAGTGGATCGAAACCCATGGCGCCACAGCTCTTTATCGAGAGTTCCGAAAATCGATTAGAGATTATTATCGTCAACATTATCCGCTTACTGAATCAGCAAAAGCTAATTCTTTGTTCAATCCGGGAAATGCCGTGGTTTCTGCTATTGCTCATGAACCAAGAGTCGCACTACATGTACTCGAAGAAATGTTGACTCCATATGTGAGTGCCAGAAGACTTGTCATCTTGAGCCTGTATTTTAATTGGTTATTAAAAGCCATGATTATGGGGTTTATAACCATTAAAATTGAAACATAGAACTTGACTAATATCTATAATATGTTGATGCAAAATAGGCGGAAAATAACTTTTAATTTTCAATGAAAATCTCTGAATTCAATACCCAATATCCCTCGACTCAATACCTCAGACAAAAAGCTAAAAAACGAATACCAAAATTCGCGTTTGAATATTTAGATGGGGGGTGCAACGAGGAAATCAATTTGAGGAAAAATATAAGTGATATCCAGAATATCGAATTCATTCCAAAATACATCACTCAAAAAAAATCAGTCGATTTAAGTTGTCAATTGTTTGATGAAACTTATCAAGCTCCATTTGGTATTGCCCCAGTTGGACTTCAAGGATTAATATGGCCAAAATCATGTCAGATACTAGCACATGCTGCACACCATCACAACATTCCTTTTATGTTGAGTACCGTAAGCACTTCAGATATTGAAACCATTTCCAAAATCACCCAAGGAAAAGCATGGTTCCAACTGTACCATCCAGCAGAACAACAGGTCACGGATGATATTCTCCATAGAGCACAAATTGCAGGAATCAAAACCTTAGTCCTATTGAGTGATGTCCCGTCTTTTGGTCTTCGTTATAAAGACATCAAAAATGGATTATCCATGCGACCGAAAATATCATTCTATAATTTTATTCAAATTTTAAAGAGTCCGTCTTGGGCATGGAATACATTAATGAAAGGAAAACCCAATTTTGATTTACTCAAACCCTATATGCCCTCACATCTTTCATTAAAAAGACTGGGTGAATACATGAACAATACTTTTGATGGGAAATTGACCCCTGAAAAAATAAAGAGAATACGAAATCAATGGAAAGGAAATCTGATTGTTAAAGGCATAGCTTCTGAACACGATATTGAAAAGTGTATTGAATTAGGAATTGATGGGGTAATCGTTTCCAACCACGGAGGACGGCAAATTGATGCCGGTGAATCAAGTTTTCATTCGATGCTCAGACTTATCAGAAAATATAAAAATAACATTCTCATCATGATGGATGGTGGTATTCGTTCTGGAGTCGATATTGCTAGAGTTTTAGCTTGTGGAGCATCATTTGTATTTATGGGAAGACCATTTATGTATGGCGTAGGTGCCCTAGGGAAAAATGGTGGAAATCATACCATCAGCATGTTCAAAAAACAACTAGAACAGGTCATGGATCAATTAGGATGTGATCAAGTGGAACACCTCCCAAATTTTCTGAAACAAGATTCATAACTTATGGAGTCGAAAAGTGAATTTCTAAGTCATTCGATGCGATGGTACGGACCTAGAGATTATATTAAGCTCGAAACACTCAAAAACCATGGCATCGAAAACATCGTTTCAAGTTTGCATCACATTCCTGTAGGAGAAATATGGACAATAGATGAAATTAAAAACTATCGATCTTTGATTGAGCATTCAGGATTAAAATGGACCGTTGTTGAATCACTTCCTGTTCATGAAGACATCAAAACGCAAGCAAAAGGGTTTGAAAAAAAAATTGATGACTATAAACAAAGTATCGAAAATTTAGCCAGTCAAAACATTCGAACCATCACCTACAACTTCATGCCTGTTTTAGACTGGTTAAGAACCCATCACAGAGAACCATATCAAAATAAAGGGTTCACTTTGAGCTTTAATCGAGACCACATAGTTTACTTTGATTTGTACCACCTAAGGCCCCATAATTCTAAAAAGTGGTATACAGAAAAAGAACAAGAGATCGCTTTTCATCTGAATGAAAAACTTAGTAATAAAGAAAAGACTAGAATCGTTAAAAGTATCTTACAAGGTTTACCTGGTGATTCAGAAAATTTCACAATGGATTCCATGCTGAAGTTGATGGAACCGTATACATCCATCGATAAAAAACAACTCCAAGAGCATTTACTTTATTTTTTAGATCAAATGATTCCCGTTGCACAAGAAAATGAAGTCAACATGGTGATCCATCCGGATGACCCTCCTTTTTCTGTTTTAGGACTTCCTAGAATTGTAGGAACTGAAAATGATTTGACCGAAATTTTTGAATCAAATCCTAGTTTATCCAATGGTTTGTGCTTTTGCAGTGGTTCATTGGGGTCTCATCATGAAAATGATGTCCTCAAGATTTACTCCAAACATGCCCATCGCATTCACTTTTTACATCTTAGAAATGTAAAAAAAAGAAAAACATATCACTTTTTTGAAACAGATATTTTTGAAGGTGATGTGAAAATGAAAAAACTGATGCAATTGATTTACAATCATTATCAAACAAATTCACTGAAAGTTCCCATGAGACCAGATCATGGACTATTGCTTCATGAAGAATCTCGTTTGAACGTTTATCCAGGATACTCTTTAATGGGGAGGCTAGAATCACTTGAAGAATTGAAACATTTAGAAAATGAAATCGGGTCAACTTGAATTCATTGATCCCAATAATTTATCATTTTACATTCTTCATGTGAAATGAATACGATTGATATGCATGCCTTGATTTTATAGCTTTCAATGAACGATTGACACATGTACTCCTTAGGCTATGATTTAGGAAGTTCTTCATTAAAGATTTCTATTGTCAATGCTCAGTACCATAATGAAGTTTCGACTATCAAAGAACCAACCACCGCTTTTTCTATAGAATCCGAACATCCTCATTGGGCAGAACAAAATCCAGAATTATGGTGGGACTATTTGTGCCTTGGTACCAAAAAGATTTTAAAACAAAATGATATCGATGCGACTGAAATATGTAGTATCGGTATTTCCTACCAAATGCACGGTTTGGTGATGATTGATGCCAGAGGAAAACCACTTGGGAATGCCATCATTTGGTGTGATAGTAGAGCTATTCAAACCGGAATTGAAATTGAAAATCTTTTACCGCCTCAATACTGTAGCCATTCATTGTTAAATTCTCCTGGTAATTTTACCTTTTCAAAATTGAAATGGGTCAAAGACTATCAACCAGAGATTTATGAAAAAATACATCATTTTTTGCTGCCCGGTGATTATCTATCTTTTAAACTGACTAGCAACATCAACACAACAGTCAATGGATTGACGGAAGGCATCTTATGGGACTATCCAAATCATCAATTGGCTCATGCTTTATTCGATAGATTTGAAATGGATGCCGGACTTTGTCCAGAAATTGTGGCTAATTTCGATTCACAAGGATATATCACCAAAAAGGCAGCCCAGGAAACTGGATTGTCAGCGGGCATTCCAATAAGGTATCGATCTGGGGATCAACCCAATAACGCTTTTTCATTGGGTGTTTTTGACGGTGGAGAAATAGCAGCCACCTGTGGTAGTTCCGGAGTTTTTTATGCCATAGAAGACTGCTTAAAAGCTAAAAAGGGATATGGTTTCAATTATTTTGCCCATGTCAATCATCAAAAGAATCATCCCAGAATTGGAAAATTATTATGCATTAATGGTGCTGGATACGCCTATCAGTGGCTCAAAGAAATTTCAAATCAAAAAGATTTTAGGCACTTAAATCAACTAGCGGAAAAAGTTCCAATAGGTTCTGATGGATTGATATCATTAACTTTTGGAAATGGTGCAGAAAGGATGTTAGGTAACAAAAATTTAGGAGCATCATTTTTAAATTTAAATTATAATCGGCACCATTTAGGCCATTTAGCAAGAGCGACTATTGAAGGGATTGCATTTGCCTTTGTTTACGGTTATGAACTCCTGGATAAAAATAAAGGGGAAATAAAAACACTACGAGCGGGGAGTGATAATCTCTTTCAATCAAAAATATTTTCTAATACGTTGTGCACTTTAATCCAATACCCCATTGAAGTCATCAATACAACTGGAGCCATAGGTGCGGCTAGGGCTTCCCTACTGAAAATGGGAGCACTTCATGACATCAAAAAAATGCTCCATGTCAATGATCGGTTTAAGAGATACCATCCTGATTCTAAAAAGCATGAGCAATATCTCAAGGCATATCAAAAATGGAAAGAGCAACTACTCCAACAGTGTCACTAACATTATTTTATGGCATACTTTAAAAACATTGGAAAAATAAAATTCGAAGGTAGAAATTCGGATAATCCGCTTTCTTTCAAATATTATAATGCTCAACAAATAGTGGCTGGTAAAACGATGGCGGAGCATTTCAAATTTGCCGTTGCCTATTGGCATACATTCTGTGGTCTTGGTATCGATCCATTTGGCTTTGCAACTCAATTTTATCCATGGAATCAGGCTAAAGATTTCAAAACGAAAGCATTCCATAAAGCAGATGCTGCCTTTGAGTTTTTAGATAAAATCGGATTTGACTATTTGTGTTTTCATGATTTTGATCTCATCGAAGAAGGTCCAACGCAACTCGAATCAGAAAAAAGATTAGAAACCATCAGTGATTATATCTTGGATCATTTAGAAGAGAGTCATAAAAAAGTGCTTTGGGGAACGGCAAATTGTTTTTCCAATCCCATTTATATGAATGGAGCGGCAACCAATCCAGACTTTTCCGTAGTCGCTAGAGTCGGTGCTCAATTGAAAATGGCTCTAGACATCACCATCAAACTTGGAGGAGAAAATTATGTGTTTTGGGGAGGTCGAGAAGGATATATGTCTTTATTGAATACCGATGTATCTAAAGAATTAGATCACTTGGGTATTTTATTGACAATGGCAAAAGATTATGCAAGAAAACAAGGTTTTAGAGGAACTTTTTTTATCGAACCAAAACCGATGGAGCCCATGAAACATCAATATGATTTTGATGCTTCAACCACTATTGGTTTTATAAAAAAATATGGTCTTGAAAAAGATTTTAAACTCAATATCGAAATCAATCATGCGACTTTGGCTCAACATTCATTTGACCATGAATTAGCTATAGCAACGAGTGAAAATATGTTGGGCAGTATCGATGCCAATCGAGGGGATGATCAAAATGGATGGGATACAGATCAATTTCCAAACAATATCAATGAATTGACACGCACCATGCTCATTATTTTGCAAGCTGGTGGATTTCAAGGAGGTGGAATTAATTTTGATGCCAAGCTTCGAAGAAATTCAACCGATTTAGAAGATTTATTTCATGCCCATATAGGTGGTGCTGATGTTTTTGCTAGAGCTTTGCTTATTGCCGATTCTATTTTACAAAACGGGCAATATCAAAAACATAGAGAACAACGGTATGCTTCTTTTGATACTAAAGAAGGAAGAAAATTTAGGGCTAAAGAACTGGTATTGGAAGACTTGTATGCTATAGCGACTAGTAATCCTCCGCCAAAATCAATCAGTGGCAAACAAGAAATGCTTGAAAACTTGATCAATCGATTTATCTAATGGGATTCTTTTTCAATCAATGATAACTCTTTTCTTTATCCATAAAACTTGCCCGAGTTTTTGGGCACCTATTTTAAAACAACACTTATAAAACCAATCGAATCAACTCATTTCATTTTTAACCTTTTATAGATTCGATTGAATTCATCAATCTTTTTCCTAAGTCACTCATGAATTTTTTATCTACTATTTCCCAAAAAATAAAACACAACAAACTATTTTTTTTAAGCTTTTCAATCCTTTGTCTTTCCTGTCAAGAAAGACAAAAAGAATTTACAATCATTGAAAAAGACAATATGATATGGATCCCTAGTGGCAGTTATACAAGAGGGAGCGTTCACTCTATGGCTCGAGCCGATGAAAAACCGATTCATGAGGTAACTATTTCTGGATTTTGGATGAACAAAACAGAAGTTACCAATGCACAATTTAAAGAATTTGTTGATGCCACCGGTTATATCACAACAGCTGAAAGAGCACCAGATTGGGAAGAATTAAAACAATCGCTTCCTGAACGGACTCCAAAGCCTCATGATTCTTTATTTCAACCGGCATCTTTAACCTTCAAACCGACCCAATCGCCCGTTGATTTAAATCAATTCAATCAGTGGTGGCATTGGACTCCACAGGCAAGTTGGCGAAAGCCTAGTGGTGCTGGTAGTTCCATCGAAGATAAAATGAATCATCCTGTGGTTCATATTTCTTGGTATGATGCCAATGCTTATGCAAAATGGGTTGGCAAAAGACTCCCAACTGAAGCAGAATGGGAATGGGCTGCCAAAGGAGGAACTCAAGATGATCTTTATCCATGGGGGAATGATTCTGTTGATCGTGGTGAACCCAAAACCAATTCTTGGGATGGTCAATTTCCTTATTTAAATACCCAACGAGATATGTTTTTTTTTACAGCACCAGTCATGTCATACCAACCCAACGGCTATGGACTCTATGACATGGCAGGTAATGTTTGGGAATGGTGTATCGATTGGTACGCTTATGATTATTATTCCAAATTATCCAAGCAAAATGCTGTTAATCCACAAGGCCCTGAAATTAGTTATGACCCAACAATGCCCTACGTACAACAACGAGTGCTAAGAGGGGGATCTTTCTTATGTAATGACACCTATTGTTCGGGTTACCGTGTATCAGCTCGGATGAAATCATCGCCAGATACCGGATTACAACACACTGGATTTAGATTGGTAAAAGACGCTGATGAATCCAATCATTAAATTTCTCTAACGATTCCAATGGGCCAAACTGTGGGTATTCGTTCAATTATATGCCACTAACATTTTTCGATAATTCTTGTTTTTTTACTTTTCTTATACACTTTAATGGCTGAGTCTCGATTTATGAATGAAATGACAAATGGTTGGAATCCGTTGGTTGCATATAACCAACTGGCACACCTCCCTCCCAAAATTAATCTTGGCGATAAAGAACTGAATGAAAATCTAGAGCGTTGTATTGAGGCATTGAAAAGCTTGACAAAAGAATTTCACTCTATTCCGAATCCAAGTATTATAAGTAATGTCAATATCTTAAAGGAGTCACAAGCCTCTTCAAAAATAGAGAACATCATCACTACAGGAGATTCTTTATACAAAGCATTATTAAAAGCTAATTTTGAAGAAGAAAAAGACCCTGTTAAAAAAGTTTTCAACTATCGAACGGCATTATATGAAAGCTATCAACATATCGCCAAGGGTGGTTTTTTAGACCGAGAGCTTATCACACATATCGCCACGACGATCAATGGATTCCCTACAGAAATTAGACAAAACAGATCAAATTTTATCATAGAGGGGGATGTTCGAGTTATCGACACGCCCCCAGACTCTGCTGATATTGTCAACAGCTTGCTTTTTAATTTATTTGAATATTACAATGATAAAATATCAGAAGATACCCATCCTTTGATTAAAATGGCGATAGCCCATCATCAATTTGAATCGATTCATCCCTTTATGGATGCTAATGGTCGTACGGGAAGGATTTTAAACCTACTGTACTTAGTAAAACGAGAGGTCATTGAAGAACCCATATTGTTAACATCTGACGTTATTGATCGTAGTAGAAACACCTATGAAATGGAGTTGCTGAACATTAGAAAAACAAATCGATGGGAAGATTGGATCAACTATATGCTTCGAGTCGTTTTTGCTTCAGCATTTCAAACGACCAGCAAGATTTACGAAATCAAAAAACAAATGAACCGTGTCAATCAGCTTTTGGCATCCGTTGGAATCAATGATAACAAAAGATCATTGGTCATAGAAGTGATATTCTATAAGCTGTACTTCAAAATCAAGAATATTCGAAACATTCTAACTAAAGGAGAATCTAAGAAAATGTTTTATATTCTAACAATAAATAAGATTCTTTCAAAAGATAACATCAATGAAGAAACGATTTATGTTAATACACCGATGTATCACTTATTGAATGCAAGCAACAACATAATAAAAGCAAATCACTCTCGTGAAACATAATTTCACAGCTAAAAAATCAATCGAATGGTGATACTCCCCTCCTTTAAACCTAATTCCTTGTCATTCAAGTGGAACATTTCTAATTTTTATTATTTTTTACAAAGTCGATAGACCATCCATAGAAGCTTTGGACTAAGATTCATCGATAATGAGAGGAATGCCACAATTACTATAAAAAGATTTTTTACCTATAAAACAAAAAGCAGAAGTGTTATGACAAAATTGAAGATGAGATTCAACAGTTGCCTTTAAAACAACAACTTCTATAAACAAATCTATGTTTTACTAGCGTGTGGAACTTGATAGTACTAAAGGTTGAAAGAGAACCGTTGAATAGTTCATTTATCCTTTACTCTGTCTTTTCTTTTTTTAAGTGTACGCTCTGCTGTATCTGATGCGTTGGCTATAGCTTCTTCAAAAGATTTTGCTTTTTTTCTGACAATGACATCATCACCTGGAATAAGACATCTCAGTTCCGCCACTTTGTTAACAGGATCACTAGAGTTGGTAATCTTGGTAGTTACTTCAATGCCAATGATTCGATTATAAAAGTTTCCAATTTTCCCAACTCTTTTGTTGGCAAAATCGATTAAATCATTTTGTGCAGAATAATTCACTGCCCTAAATCTTATATTCATGATTAAAGTTATTTTTTTTCTCTAGGATGGGCTAATTGATAAACTTTTTTGAGACTTGCTATACTGGTGTGAGTATAGATTTCCGTTGATGAAACGCTTTGATGACCCATCAAATCTTTTATGGCATTTAAATCTGCTCCCTCATCGAGTAAATGTGACGCAAAACTGTGCCTAATCAAATGTGGACTTCGATTTTGTTTGGTCGATACCAAATTAAAATAATCATTAATCGTTCTGTAAACAAATGATTCTGATATTTTCTGACCATTTTTTTTAATGAAAAGAAAGGGACTGGCACTACCCACTTCTTTTCTCCAATCAACATACAATTGAAGCAGATGGATCGCTTCACCAACCAATGGGACCAATCGTTCTTTGCTTCTTTTTCCAAATACCTTAACATACTTGGCATTCAAATGAAGGTTTTCTTCTTGAATAGATACTAGTTCATTCCTTCTGATACCGGTATAATACAATAGAGCAATGATGGTTCGTTTTAAAACCCCATGTGGATCATTTTTAAAATGCGTTGGTTCTAAAACTCGATTCATTTCATCTTTTGTAAATGGTAATGGTATCTTTTTGGACGTATTGATGAATTTTATTTTTTTTACTGGCGACTTTTCGATATGATTGATTTGAATTAAAAATTTATAATAGGATCTTAATACTGACACTTTTCGGTTGATGGTTCGAGAAGTATTTTCTTTGATTTCACTCAAATGAACCATCCAATCCCTAACGTCTTGATAATTGACTTCATCCAAATCTGTTGTATTGGTGAACAGATTTAAATATAACTTGAATTCCAGAAGATTCTTTCTATAAGCTACTTGAGTATGCTTCGAATACCCCTTTTCTATAGCAATAAAATCTAGAAATCGTTCAATCAACACCTTGAACTATTAAATCACTTAAAATTCAAATCCATTGACGTTGATTCTAAGAGAATTTTGAACTTAATGAATTGGACAGTAAGGTAATCAAAAAAGAAACACCAAGCCACTAGATTACTTGGTTCGTCAATCAGTTGATATCTAATTCGACTTTTTTCTGGATATAACTCGCTCGTAATACTTTTTGACGATGTTTTACGGATGGCTTCGTGAATTGTTTACGTTTTCGAAGTTGTCGCAACTTTCCTGTTTTATCAAATTTTCTTTTGAATCTCTTTAACGCCCTGTCTATGTTTTCTCCTTCTTTAATCGGAATAATAAGCATATTTATGATAATTTTTGGCCGACAAAACTACAAAGAATTAAATTCATTACAATCTAAATATTCTTTAAAATGAACCAAATCAAGAATCTCATAATCCCGTTGACATCGACTTCATCGAGTGATTTCTTTTGATAATATCTTTTCTTGGGATCTTGTTTTTCATCAGGTTTTTGACCTGGAGGATGAGGAGTGTGACCACCTCGCTTCCCTCCTGTCGATCCACCTTGATGATATAATTGAATGCCAATCATTTCTGTTATCCTCTCGGAGTCCAACCTTCAGTCCATATAATCTGACTATATTTCATCTTTACTTTATAGAGACGATATTGATCATCGTGGACAATAACCCACATCAGATCCTGTTGGTCATTGGCATCAGGATGCCGAAACATATAAACGAAACGCACTCGATCATCTCGATCGTTGCTATCGACCGCAAACCATTCTGATCCCCAAAATTCGCCGACTTTTTGTTGAAATAACTGATCTGTCGATATTCTCTCTTGAGGATATCGACGATCCAATTCTTTCATATAATTTAAAATATCTTGAAATTCCTGATTCTCTTCTGGCGTTAAATCCTCTAAAAGAGATGATGTTTTGGAGGTTTCTTTTTGTTTTTGTCGTTTGAATAAAGGGATCGTGGACATAATAATCGATTTAAGTGGAATACTTATTCCATATTAATTTAATGCTGGATAAAGATAATCCATATATATTAGACATTTCTTCCATCACTAATTTCTTAGATTCATCTTTAAGAAGACTTGTTTTTAATTGATCGTTATCGCCTTCATAGGATTTATCATATAAAATATTTTCTTTTTAAATGATGATAATAGAATATTTTAACCTAAATTTGTCTGAAATGAGATTAAAATGGAAAATTTTAAACCATTACACTTAAGCGAAATTCTTTTTGCTTCAAGTGATTCAAAACAATCGAAAATGGTTTCAAGTATGAAACAAAAGGGATTGATCAAAAAAATAGCCCCTAGAGTTTATACTTCAAACTTTGAAGATCCTCCTCAAGCAATCATCAGAAGAAATCTTTTTTCCATACTTGGGAAATTATACCCTCAAGCTATTTTAAGCCATCGATCTGCATTTGAATTCAAACCAACGACTTCTGGAGATATTTTTCTAACTTATACCTACACTAAAAACATCAGTTTACCTGGCGTCACCATACGATTTTTAAAAGGACAAGGACCCATTGAAGGTGATCAACCGTTTGTAGCGGATCTTTTTGTTTCTCAACAAGAAAGAGCCTTTCTTGAAAATTTACAAATCACAAAAAATATAGAATCTAAATCCAAAGTATTATCTCGATCTGATATAGAAGAAAAATTAGATCAAATGATTCGTATTCATGGAGAAAATCACCTCCATCAATTTAGAGAAAAAGTAAAAAAGATTGCCAGAAAATTAAGCATGCACCAAGAATATAAAAAATTGAACCATCTCATTGGTGCTTTACTTTCTTCAAAACCATCAAGCATTTTGATCTCCCCTTTGACAATGGCAAGAGCTTTTGGCCGTCCTTATGATCCCAACAGAATACAACTCTTTGAAACATTATGCCAATTTTTAAAACAAATTGAATTCATAAAGGTTCCCGATCCAAATGTTAGCAACGTTCAGTTTAGAAATTTTGCTTTTTATGAATCTTATTTTTCAAATTATATAGAAGGAACGACTTTCGAATTAAACGAAGCGAAAAAAATCATTGAAACCAAAACGCCATTACCCCATCGAGTCGATGATTCCCATGATATTCTTGGAACGTTTGAAATTGTTAACAATGTGTTAGAGATGAATAAAATCCCATCCACTGCCGAAGAAATGATGGAACTATTGCAATCGAGACATCAAATCCTTTTAAAATACAGAACATCAAATAATCCAGGAAAATTTAAAGAACAAAACAATCGAGCTGGAAACACGTTTTTTGTTGATTACAATCTAGTTAGAGGGACGCTGTCTAAAGGATTTGATTACTATAAGATTTTAGATCACCCCTTTGCAAAAGCTGCCTATATCCATTTTCTGATTAGTGAAGTCCATCCTTTTATGGATGGTAATGGTCGCATCGCTAGAATCATGATGAACGCTGAACTAGTCAAAGAGAACCGCTCTAAAATTATCATCCCTACAGTGTATCGAGATGATTATCTCGGAGCTCTTCGCTTATTGACCAGAAAAAACAAACCTAAAGTCTATATTCAAATGCTTCAAAGAGCACTAAAATTCAGTGTGACCATTTGTGATAACGATATGGTTGAAATCGAAAATCATTTGAATCAATGTCATGCTTTTCAAGAACCAAGCGAATCATTACTGAAAATAGTTTGATGCGATTTTCAAAATCACATCGCAAATCTTCTTCAAAAAACGGAATTAATTTCCTGAATAGGAATCTTTACGTAAAAACTGTGGAAAATTGGATTTTAAAACTACTTTTCTCTTGTCAACTTTCTTGAAAGAATAAGCTTTTGAATTTCTGAAGTACCCTCACCAATGGTGCATAGCTTAGAGTCCCTATAGTATTTTTCAACGGGATAATCTTTTAAATACCCGTAACCGGCCATTATTTGGACCGCTTCAGAGCTGACTTTCACGCATGTTTCGGAAGCAAATAATTTTGCCATACATACGGGAATCGCCGGATTTTCATTTATGTTGACGGCTTGAGCAGCATTTTTTATAAGTAAACGAGAGGCTTCAATGTCGGTAGCCATTTGAGCTATTTTAAAAGCAATCGCTTGAAAATCGATAATACGACGACCAAATTGCTCCCTCTTTTTAGCATGATCTAATGCTGCACGATAGGCCCCTTTGGCAATACCCAAAGAAAGCGCCGCGATGGAAACCCTTCCTCCTTCTAGAATCTTCATGGACTGGTTGTAACCTTCACCGATGTTTCCAAGCAAGTTCCCTTGATCGATGCAACAGTTGTCAAAAATCATCTCGGCTGTTTCCGATGCACGCATGCCAAGTTTATCATCTTTTTTACCAGTTAAAAAGCCTTTTGTTCCTCTTTCGACCACGAAAGCTGTAATCCCTTTGTTCTCACCTTCGACAAAAGCATTAGCTAAAACGACGGCCACATCCGATGAAGCCCCATGAGTGATGAAATTCTTTTGTCCATTGAGAATCCATTGATTATTTTGTTTAATCGCTTGTGTTTTCATTCCTCTTGCATCCGATCCGGCATCTAATTCCGTCAGTCCCCAAGCGCCAAGCCATGTGCCCTGTGCTAATTTTTTTAACCAACGCCGATGCTGCTGATCATTGCCAAACAAATAAATGTGGTTGGTACATAAAGAATTATGAGCGGCTATCGATAAGCCAAGAGCAGGATCAACAATAGAAATTTCTTCAATAATGGATGCATAGGCATGGTAGTCTAATTCAGCTCCACCCCATTTATTAGGAACCAAAACCCCCATTAACCCATATTTTCCTGCCAATCGCATGGTGTCGATAGGGAAAAACTGCTCTTCATCCCACTGTTTAACAAATGGGCTGATGTGATGTATGGCAAAATCTTTAGCTGATTCTATGTGGTTAGAAATCAGTGGCTCCACAACGGAAACTTTTGAACTATCTTCAAGCATAAGTAAAAACGAGTATCGCTTTTTTTCTCAAATAGATTGCAAATATAATGAGGTCAGTTATGCCGATAAATTATTTAAATTTTGAACCCACAATGGCTTTTAAATATGAGTTTAACTCTCGCCTCACTCGAGGAAAAAGAATAAATAGACCAATCATATTTGGAAACACCAATGCAAGTATCATAGCATCAGCAAACCGAACGACCGAATCTAAAGTAATTGAAGCCCCGACAACCACAAAAAACAAAAACAATATTTTAAAACTCAAATCAGAAAGTTGACTTCTACCAAAAAGATATTTCCATGACTGAATGCCATAATAAGACCAAGAAATCATAGTAGAAAAAGCAAACAAAATGACGGCAATCGTCAATATATACGAGAAGCCAGGTAACACTGAATCAAAGGCTCTAGAAGTTAAATCAACGCCACCAAGCTGTTCTCCTGTTTCATTAAGCACCACACCACTACTTTCAACATTACCATAAGTGAACTGACTTTGAAAATTACCATCACTAAAATTAAAAAAGATAATCACCAATGCGGTCATCGTACAAATAATAACGGTATCTATAAACGGTTCCAATAAAGCCACAATGCCTTCAGAGGCTGGATGTTTCGTTTTGACCGCGGAATGAGCGATGGCAGCAGAACCGGCTCCCGCCTCATTAGAAAAGGCAGCTCTTCTAAAGCCAACAATCAATACCCCAATAAACCCTCCCAATCCAGCCATTGGTGTAAAAGCACTATTAAAAATCAAAACAAAAGCATCATCGATATATCTGATATTTACGGCTAAAATAATCAGCGTGGCGACGATATATATTCCAGCCATTATTGGAACAATTCGCGAAGTAAAGTTGGCGATTCTTTTGATGCCACCAATGATCACAATACCAACCAAAAAAGCGAAAATCAACCCAGTAACAAAACCAGAGGCTCCGCCTTCTAAATTCAAAAGAGTGGTTATTTGATCTGTGGCCTGGTTGGATTGAAACATATTCCCTCCTCCTAAGGCTCCTCCAACACAAAAAACAGCGAAGAGACCCGCTAATATTTTTCCGACGACACCCATACCAAATCCCATTTCTTTCAATCCTCGAGAGAGATAATACATGGGGCCACCATGCACCACTCCATTATGGTCTACATCACGATATTTAACACCTAGTGTGCATTCAACAAACTTGGTAGACATCCCAAACAGTCCACAAACAATCATCCAAAAAGTGGCTCCAGGGCCGCCAAGGGCAATAGCAACAGCCACGCCCGCTATATTGCCCAATCCGACCGTCCCAGATACGGCTGTAGTGAGAGCTTGAAAATGACTTACTTCGCCATCTTTTGATTTTTTATCCTTCAAATTGTCATATTTTCCTCTTACCGTATCAATAGCTAGTTTGAATTTTGTAACATTTGGAAACTTAAAGACGATCGTAAAAAATAATGCTCCTACGGCTAAAAGAATCACGACAAAGGGAATAGAATGTTTTTTTGAAAGTGGAACTTGAAAGAAAACGATACTTTCCCAAACAGAAGCAATTGGTCCAAAACCTTGATCGATTCGATCATCTAATCCTAAACGAGTCTCTTCTGAAATCGGCTCACTAGGTGGAGCATTTTCATCAATATCATTTTGAGTTACATCAATATGATCCTCAGAAACAACGATAGTATCATCACTAATTGGTTGATTTGATTGATTGACATCTTGAGAGAATAGCACCGTTCCATGTAACAGAATCCATGCTATTGAAATTTTTTTGAAATAAATTGACTTCATTTTATGTTTTGGATGGAGTTTTCTAAAATTGGGTAATGATATACAATAAAACCTTGACTGAAAGATAAATACTTTTTTTATACACTTTCAATCAATCCCGGTTTGAAAGCAAAAGTTGGTTATAAAGTCAAATATAGTCATTTGATTGAAGCGAATTCATTTGATTTCCTACGAAGGATATAGTTATTTCAACTTTTTAATGAATGGATGAAACGTTTACAAATCAAATACGGAAGGTCTTTTCCGATAAACCATATCCTTGAAAGTTTGCAAAATAGCAATTAATAAATACAAAATGGGGCCACCTAAAATGGTGATAAAGGAGGTATAGATAAAAAAAAGACGCACACTAGTGACTTTCATCCCCAATAAATTGGCAATTCGAGTACATACTGAAAAACCATATTGTTCAAAAAAAACACGAAGTTTTAAAATCATTGTGAATCGAATGATTAAGGATTATCTATTGAACCATTCCATTTTTCTAGACCTCCAGTTAAATTATAGCAATTGAGATTTTCTAATTTTTTCATCAGATGGCATGCTTTAGCTCCTCTGATTCCAGCCTTGCAATACACAAAGTAATTTTTGGATTTATCTAATTTTTGGATTTCCTTTAAAAAGGATTCTGTTTGTTTGATATCAATCAATGTGGCGTTAGGAATATGTCCCCTATTATATTCTTTTAGGGTTCTAACATCGATAATTTGGGTATTTGGTTTGCTCCGGAGTTCTTGAACCCATTGAGTTCTTTCTAAATTCAAACGTTGACGATTTAAAAATCAAATATAATATTTGATTTTTGATTGAACCTATCAAGTTGACCAAAGTGTTTTTAAGTTTAAAAAAGTTAGGAGCCCTACCGTATAACGGTTATCATTCTTACACAATATTCATGCTATTTCTGTAAATCATACCTAAGGGTCAAAAACTGGAATTATAGTGAAGTTCTTTTTTGCGTTAATTTTGGAGTACCATTCGTTCAACACCTTAAATCAATCTCATTAAGATTATGAACTTGTCGTTTTGGAACCATAAAAGAAAACTAAAAGAGAATTTACTTGATCGAGGAAAAGCGAGGTATTTTCATGGACGCAGAAAAGAAATCGACAAATTCAAATCACTAATGTGGGAAACTAAAAAAAATCAATCCGGAACATCTTTTTTAGTTCAAGGTTCCCCCGGTGTTGGGAAAACTGCATTATTAGAAGAATTGAAAACCGTGGTTGATAAAAAAAAATGGCGGGTTTGTCACATTCCAATGAGAGCTTTATGGGATGTCGATGAATTATATCGTTGGGTGTCTAATAAATCATCTTATCGTTCGACTGATTCTTTTGCTAGATTTGATGTTCATATAGTAAAAGCTGGGGTAAAAAAAACAAAAACGGTTCATCCTTCATTGCTCAAGGTCATCAAGAAAATCAAAAAAAAACCAACCTTGATTGTTTTAGACGAAGCACAACGATTAGGATATAATCGCGTGATTTCCGAAGATAATGAACGAGACTTTTTAGATGTTTTTGATTATTTACACAATCTTAAAACCAAGAAAGGGTTTATTTTCTTAATAGGTGGATTGGGGATGACGGAAGATATTTTTGATCGACTGGGCGTTGCTTCTAGATTTAACGAAGATTGCGTTATTAATCTTCCAGCACTAGACAAAACGGCTGAGAGAGCTATTTTGAAAAATTGGATTATCAATGAAGGCGGATCAAAAGAAAGTAATCCAAAGGTTCATTTTTGGATTGATGAGATTGTGAAAGAAACCCACGGATGGCCTTTACATATTAACTGTTATGCAAAATCTGCAGCCAATTATCTACAAAAAAATAATGTGGCGATGACAAATGATGGATTAAAAAAAGTATTGCGTGAAGGCAGGAATAAAAAAATAAAATACTATGAAAAAAGATTAAAGAGTTTTGATGACAAAGAAGTTGATTCTATTGCTAAATTTTTGCAACAAAATCAAAACCAAGAAAGCTTTAGTAAAGACACCATTCTTGAGTTTTTTAGAAGGTATTATCCTTTCGAAAAATCGATGAATATTTATTTTCGATTGGTAGAAAAAGGAGTTTTTCATCGAAACTCGGATAGAAAATATATTATTCCTGTTCCTTCGATGCGCAAGTGGTTAATGAAACTTCACGAAGGCGACTGACTGGTTTTGGGAAAACAAAACCGGAACTAGAAAAAATGAAAAGGATCAAACAAGCAACAATAGAAATCATTCGAAGTGAGATAATCCGTGGGATGTTACAAACAATTTTAGACTCCTCTGGCAATTTGATATGTCATGCCATCCACACTTCTTTCCACTGGAAAGATAAAATCAACATGGGTCACGTTGCATTAGCGGATGAAACAGGACATCTAATAAATGAAAATCTAATTGCTATGACTTAATGGATTAGGGGATAGAATGGTGCGACACGACATCATCAGCTTCAAAGTTTCCGTTTTTTCTAATGAGATGGTTTAATCCACTCAAAGAAATATCAAGATAGAATCATGTAAGTTTATCAAAAGTCGATTGAGGCAAAGGAGTACCTTCATTGTAAAGGGATCTAGCATCGTAACAAAACAAAAAATGTGATGTCCTCAAAAGAATACATGTCGATGCTTTTGGCCATCATCCGCTTTTTTCTAATTGGAGATTCAAAATAAAAACGTGTTCTCGTATCAAGTGCAATACATATCATGATAGAGCTAAATTGATTAATGGGAATTATCAATAAAAATTTACTTTTGAACCTCTGTTTTTACTTAAAAAGCATTTATTTATTTGGATCAGCCGTTGACTCATTCCTCATACCAATTTAACATCTTTCGATCGCATTTAATGGCCTTTTTTGGATCTAACTAATGGCAAAATTTCGCTTTAAAACAGAGTCTATTAAACTACAAGCGGATTTGTTGACTCCTGTTGAAGTCTATTTAAAGCTAAGAGATCACTATCCCAATAGTATTCTTTTAGAAAGTAGTGATTATGCCGGGCAGAACAAAAGTTTTTCTTACATCTGCTGTAATCCAATTGCTTCTATTACTATCAAAGACCATTCCGTTTCTTATCGTTATCCCAATGAAAGAACCTATCATAAGGATATTACTTCTAAGGATAGTGTTGCTGAAATGATTCACAATTTCGCCAAACATTTCTATTTTGAAAAGCCACATACGGAGTTTATCACCCATGGTATGTTTGGCTTTATGGCTCATGAAGCGATACAGTATTTTGAAGATATTAAGCTCAATGATTCAAAACCTGGATTTGATATTCCTCAAATCTTTTATGCTGTATACCAAAATGTCATCGCCATCAGCTTATTCAGTCATGAGGCCTATATCTATTCTCATATCACAGAAGACAAACAACATAATGTCCAAGAAGTCCTCAAATTCATCACTAATTCCACAGCCTTAGAATACCCATTCAAAGCCATTGGTGAACCTCATTCAAACATGGATGATAATGAATTCCTTGATTTGGTTGAAAGAGCAAAATGGCACTGCAAAAGAGGTGATGTCTTCCAATTAGTCTTGTCTAGAAGGTTTTCTCGTGAATTCAAAGGAGATGAATTTAACGTTTATCGAGCCTTGAGAAGCATCAATCCTTCCCCGTACCAATATTTTTTTGATTACGGTAATTTTAAAATTTTTGGCTCTTCACCTGAATCCCATTTGGTGGTTAAAGATGGGCGTGCTGAAATTCATCCAATCGCCGGTACTTTCAAAAGAACTGGAAATAATCTTGAAGATACTGCATCGGCTGAAAAACTACTTCAAGATGCCAAAGAAAATAGTGAACATGTCATGTTGGTAGATTTAGCCCGTAATGATTTGAGTCGAAATGGATCGAAAGTTCAAGTGGTAAAAAATCGAGAAGTCCAGTTTTTTTCACATGTGATTCATTTGGTATCCAAAGTTACTGCCCAGTTAAATCCCCATGTCTCTGTTTTTCAATTAATGGCGGATACTTTTCCTGCGGGGACTCTCAGCGGGGCTCCTAAACATCGTGCCTTGGAACTTATCGACCAATACGAGCGGACACGTCGAAACTTCTATGGAGGGGCTATTGGCTACATTGATTTCTATGGAAAATTTGATCATGCCATCTTGATTCGATCCTTTTTGAGTATTCATCAAGAATTACACTACCAAGGGGGTGCCGGTTTAGTGGTTGATTCGAATTCCAAAGCCGAATTAGAAGAAGTCAATAACAAATTAAGAGCCTTAGAGCAATCCATTATTGAAGCTGAAAAAATATGAGAGTTAAAAGTGTGTTTGTCATTGATAATTATGATTCATTTACATACAACCTAGTTCACTATTTAAAAGAATTGGACTGCCAAGTCACTGTGAAAAGAAATGATGCTTTCAACATTTCAGAAGTCAAAAGGTATGAATACATCATGATTTCACCGGGTCCTGGATTGCCCATAGATTCAGGAAACCTATTAGACACTATTAAAAAATATGCTCCCACTAAAAAAATTTTTGGAATTTGTTTGGGACAACAAGCGATTGCTGAAAGTTTTGGTGGATCACTCATGAATTTAGATAAAGTATACCACGGTGTATCGACCGATATCAACATCACAACTGATGATCTTCTTTTTGAGGGCTTACCAAACGTATTCCAAGCCGGTAGATATCATTCTTGGGTCGTTAAAACCCCTCTTCCCAGTTGTTTGGTGGCCACATCTTTTGATTCGGAACAAAATCTCATGTCGCTACGTCATGAGACTTTTAATGTCCGAAGTGTTCAGTTTCATCCTGAGTCTATTTTGACTCCCTATGGAAAAAAAATGATTGAAAACTGGGTTCATTCTTGAGCATATGGAAATCATTCTTGAGCGTTTATTGAATAATGAAACCTTAAGTTATCGCGAGGCCAAAAATGTTTTGGGATTCATCACTGAGAACAAATACAATGAAGCTCAAATCGCTAGTTTTTTAACCATCTATAGACAACGAGGAATAACCATTGAAGAGCTCAAAGGGTTTCGTGCCGCTTTATTGGAACGATGTCATCAAATTGATTTGAGTGACTTTCACCCCATCGACTTGTGCGGTACCGGAGGTGATGGCAAAAACACGTTTAATATTTCTACTGCATCGGCATTTGTCGTCGCTGGTGCTGGTATTAAAGTGGCCAAGCACGGAAATTATGGCGTTTCCTCAAAATGTGGATCGAGTAATGTTTTGGAACATCTTGGGATTAAGTTTTCCAATCATCAGGATTTTCTAGAACGTTGTATTGAATCGGCAGGCATTTGTATTCTTCATGCCCCACTTTTTCATCCTGCGATGAAAAATGTTGCGGGAATTCGGAAAAATTTAGCGATTAAAACATTGTTTAATATTCTTGGGCCCCTTGTGAATCCATCCTCTCCAGAAAAGCAACTCACAGGTGTTTACAGTCTAGAAGTGGCCCGTTTGTATCAATATTTATTTCAAGAAGTTTTAGAGCATTACACAATCATCTATGACTTGGAAGCCTATGATGAGGTTTCATTAATCGGATCGGCAAAGCTTCTGACGGAACGTGGCGAATTTTTAATCGATTCACACAATTTTAATGTCGGGCATGTTGTTCCATTAGAACTTTATGGCGGTAAAACGGTGAAGGATGCCGGTGATATCCTGATGGATATCTTAAAAGGAAAAGGAACTCGATCTCAAGAAAATGTTGTCTGTGCCAATGCAGGGCTAGCGATTTCTACGGCCTTGAGCACGACTTTTGAAGAAGGGTTCGAAAGAGCTAGAGAAGCTATCAAAAACAAACGAGCCTTTAAAACTTTTAAAACCCTCTATGATCTTTGTCAAAAATGGGTGTCCTAGATGAAATAGTTCGGTCCAAAAGGCAAGCTGTCGCCTCTCAAAAGCAAGTTTTTCCTGAGACTTTGTTAAGAAAAGCGCCCTTTTATGGCCAATCTTCTTCAAGCCTTGTAACCTCCATCAAATCAAGTGCCCATGGCATCATTGCCGAATTTAAACGACGATCTCCATCCAAAGGAGATATTCATATAGGGGCCAAAGTCCATGATGTGGTCTCTGGCTATACCAATGCGAGCGTCTCTGGAATTTCTGTCTTAACCGACACTCCATTTTTCGGTGGGTCCTTGGAAGATTTGGTTTTGGCTAGACATACTAGTCGTTTGCCGATCCTTCGTAAAGATTTTATCATTGATGCTTACCAAATACATGAGTCAAAAGCTTTTGGTGCTGATGTCATCTTATTGATTGCACGAATTCTGAATTCAAATCAAATCAAGGAGTTTTCTCTATTAGCACATTCCCTCGGTCTGGAAGTTTTACTCGAAATTCATCAGCAAAAGGAATTAAATCATCTTGATTTATCGAATATCGATTTGATTGGTATCAACCATAGAAATCTGGAAACTTTTGATGTCCATATGCAACACAGTCAACATATTGTCGAGACCATTCCCCATCATTTTACAAAAATTGCTGAGAGTGGCATTCGTTCGGTAGAAGAAATTAAAACTTTAAAGGCGTTGGGTTTTGATGGGGTTTTAATTGGTGAATACTTGATGCGTTCCAAAAACCCTGGTGAAAAAGCCAACCAATTAGTTCAAAATCTCTATTCATGAAACTCAAAGTATGTGGGTTGACCCAGGGAGAGAATCTGAAGCAGATTGTCAATTTAAAACCAGATTACATCGGTTATATTTTTTTTGAAAAATCGCCAAGATTCCTAAATCATCGACTACCAAGTTTTTCGACATCAACGAAAAAGACGGGCGTTTTTGTGAATGCTGCGATTGATTTTATAATCGAAAAAATTCAAACCTACCAATTAAATGCCATTCAGTTACATGGTCATGAAACACTAGAGTTCTGTCGCCATTTAAAATCCCAATCTATAGAAATCATCAAAACGTTTGGCTTGGATTCCACCATGGATTATGACATCATTGAGCCGTACCAAGATGTTTGTGATTATTTTCTTTTTGATACCAAAACCAAACAATATGGTGGAAGTGGCCAAACATTTGATTGGTCTTTACTAGATTCATATCCTTTTAAAAAGTCGTTTTTCATCAGTGGTGGGATTGATTCTAACCGACTCATTGAAATTAAAAATCTAAAAGATCAAAATGCTTATCTATACGGTGTGGATATCAACAGTCAATTTGAAATCAAACCGGGATTCAAAGATGTTCCAAAAATCGCTCAATTCAAAACTTTAATCGATGAACTATAGCGTAGATGCCGATGGTTACTATGGAGACTATGGAGGTGCGTTTATTCCTGAAATGCTCTTTCCGAATGTTGATGAACTAAAAACAAAATATCGAGAAATTATTGAACGTTCTGCGTTTCAAAAAGAATTTCATCATCTTCTGAAACATTATGTTGGCAGACCGACACCACTGTATCATGCCCGTCGATTATCTGAAAAAATAGGAGCTAACATCTATTTAAAAAGAGAAGATTTATGCCATACGGGGGCTCATAAAATCAATAATACCATCGGACAAATACTTTTGGCAAAACACATGGGTAAAAGCCGAATCATAGCAGAAACTGGTGCTGGTCAACATGGTGTCGCAACCGCTGCAGTCTGTGCTTTAATGGGCATGGAATGCGTCGTCTTTATGGGAGCCGTTGATATCAAACGTCAAGCGCCGAATGTGGCACGCATGAAAATGTTGGGTGCCCAAGTACAACCGGCTACTTGTGGTAGCCAAACCCTTAAGGATGCCACCAATGAAGCCATTAGAGATTGGATCAATCATCCACAAGAAACCCATTACATCATTGGTTCGGTCGTTGGACCACATCCCTATCCCGATATGGTATCTCTTTTTCAATCGGTCATTAGCCAAGAAGTCAAAAATCAATTGAAATCCATCGAAGGAAGAGAACAGCCTGATTATCTCATTGCTTGCGTTGGTGGAGGAAGCAATGCTGCCGGTCTTTTTTACCATTATTTAAATAATCTTGAGGTCGGCATTTATTGTGTTGAAGCAGCAGGACATGGCATCGAAACCGATCAAAGTGCAGCCACCACAAAACTTGGAAAACCAGGCATTATTCATGGTTGTAAAACGCTTCTGATGCAAAATACCGATGGGCAAATTCAAGAACCCCATTCTATTTCTGCTGGATTAGATTATCCTGGTATTGGTCCTCTTTTTGCTCACCTCAGCGATACTCAAAGAGCAACGTTTCGAGCCGTCAAAGATCAAGATGCCATGCGCTGGGGATTGGAACTCTCTAAATTAGAGGGGATTATTCCAGCCATCGAAACAGCGCATGCACTAGCTCTATTAGAAACCGAAACTTTTAAAACCGATGATGTAATCGTTTTGGGTTGTTCGGGAAGAGGCGATAAAGATTTGGAAACCTATATCAACTATTTTGGATTATAATGAACAGGCTTGATACGTTATTTGAAACCGATAAAAAAATACTATCCATTTATTTTACTGCGGGATATCCGAAATTAGAGGATACCGTTCCGATCCTAACAGAACTTCAAGACGCTGGCGTTGATTTAATAGAAATAGGACTACCCTTTTCGGATCCGCTAGCCGATGGACCAACCATTCAGTATAGTTCAACCCAAGCGCTTCAAAATGGGATGCAGTCTAATGTTTTATTCGAACAACTGAAAAACATCCGAGACAACATTCACATTCCATTAATCATCATGGGGTATTTTAATCCTATTTTACAATATGGCGTTGATCATTTTTGTCATCAATGCCAACAAGTCGATATCGATGGGCTCATTATTCCTGATCTTCCTTTTGATGTTTATGGTCAATCATATGAATCAATATTTAAAAAGCATGCATTAAAAAACATCTTTTTAATCACACCACAAACACCAGCTGAGCGTGTTCAAATGATTGATGAAAAATCCAATAGTTTTTTATACATGGTGAGTTCCGCAAGCGTCACTGGTGCCAAAAATAAATTTGATGAAAAAGCGATTTCTTATTTTAAGAAAATCAATGAATTACAATTAAAGTCTCCCAAACTCATTGGTTTTGGAATTAGTCATCATACAACGTATGAGTTGGCATCGAAATATGCCGAAGGAGTTATTATCGGATCCGCTTTTATTGATTTTTTGAAAAAAAACAGAATCCAAGATATCAGCCAATTCATCAAATTGATAAGATCAAATTGATAATCCTCTTCCATGATTTTTGTTAATCGATGAAGTGAGTGTTTTTTGTCTTTGAATTTAACAAATGGTAATGTTTACGCATTGCACCTCTTTACGATTACAGTGAAAGGATTCAAAAGCAAGCATTGTCTGTTGTTTATATAAGGCGCACAACCCCATTGTGGAGATTTGAACCTCTTTCCACACGCATCAAGATAGAATATGTTTTTTATTTTCGATCAGTTGTACTAAACCTTTCTTTACTCTACCTTTTGCTTTCTATCTTCTGTAATAAACGTATCAACTTTATCTATCCAACGTTTAATAGCATCTTCCACTGTAGGGAATCCATGCATGGGTATCACTTCTTCTTGCACAAGCTCGAATTCCCTTAGACGATATGGATTAAATGGTTTGGGTTTTCTATAAAAGACTCCCCAACTACGAAGTCTTTTTTGATATCTAGTTTTTGCTTTCCATAATTCCATAATAGAAATCTTTTCCGTGATTAAGTCCAAATCATAAGCGTCTCGGTATTTAGCTCGATCATGCTAATCCCTACGTCTTTTAATGATAATAGAGGAATACGATGCTCTTTAGTATAGTCAAGCTTATAAATTCTTGAAGAGCCTGTAACTAAATCAACTTTTACGGCCTTTCCATTTTCTTTAATAAAATATTGAACAAACGATGGTCTTTTCAACTTATCTCTTACTACATTTTCATCAATTAATCTTGCACCATAAACCTTATGGAAGGAATCCCTCATTCTTAATAATTTCTCATTATTTGCTACTTCACTTATAAATAAATCAATATCAATCGAAATCCGATGGTTGAATCTTAATGCAAGGTTTGTCCCTCCTACTAAAAACTAGTTTTTAAGTTCTGGGATTTTTTGAGTATCCAATAAAACTCGGTAAAGTTCATCACTGATAGCTTTCATTTCTCCCACCAATGATAACTTTCGAAGTTTTTTAGATCGTATTTTTTAGCAAATAATTGATAGACCAATGGATCTGTCACTTCTCGCGTCCTTCTCAAAGTTGACTCAATGTCTTTAATTGAATAATACATTTCTATGAAATCGACATTTTTTTGAGCATATTTTCGTTGCACTTTTTCATCAAGAGAATCTTCGTCAATTGGAATGCTATATGCCATAGTCATTCTTGGAATGATTAAACTTTTGTTGAATTCCCAATGAAGCCAATAGACATCAGTATCCCAAAAACAACAAGGAAATGGAGCAAAAACCTTCGCAGGATGTGGATTTTGGTTTTTAATTTCTTCTAAACGTAACAACTCCCTTTTATATACTTCCCTTTTTTCAACTTTTGATTTTCCATGTTTTTTAACCTTCCATTTTATGTCTTATAAGATTCTATCTTCTGAGTAGTGCAATCGCTTTTGATTCCCATTGTATGGGAATCCAGCATCTAATCCAAGAGGTTGAAACATCCTAAAATTTATCAAAAGCGTCTCGATTTACAAAAAACGAGGGATTTTATAGTTATTTATTAATCTTTTTATACGATAAGTTTAACTATCTTGAGTAACATAAAACTACATAGTCGATTGTTTGACTAGGAGGATTTATTAGGGACAATTCATTTTTTTTAGTCCTCTTTCTTTGACGAATTTTGAAACGGTCAATCTATGAACATTCAAAATTCTTGATATCGCGCTGTATGAAACTCTTTTATCTAGCAGTTCTTTAATTTGTTTCTCCTTTCCTGTTAGTTTCGTTTTTGATGATTTACTACCTTTTGGTCTTCCAAGAATGACCCCTTCTGCTTTTTTTCGAGCTAATGCTTCTTTTGTTCTTTGTGAAATGAGATTTCTTTCAATTTCTGCTGAAAGTCCAAATGCAAATGCTAAAACTTTTGAATTGATATCATTTCCTAATCGATAATTGTCTTTGATTGTCCATAACTGAACTTCATTTTTCATACATTGGTTAAGTACGCCCATAATCATCAAAAGATTTCTTCCTAATCGAGAGAGTTCAGTGCAAACCAATATATCATCTTTTTTTAATCTTTTAAGAAGTCTACCAAGTTTACGGTCTTCTATATTTTTTGACCCTGAAATAGTTTCTTTTATCCATCTGTCCACAACTAAAGTTTCTTCTTGACAAAACCTGTTGATTTCAAATCTTTGATTTTCAACAGTTTGTTTATCTGTGCTAACTCTTATGTAACCATAAACCATTTTATTACTTTTTTGTTATTTCAAGATATGTAAAATTAGATTCTACAAAAGTCATCTCCTATTTGGATTGAAATTACTAAGTCGATTTCGCATGATTTTTCAAAGACATTGTTATTGTTCAATTATAGAAACTAGAATCGTCTTAAACTGACACTTTTAATTGACCCATTTTACGTGGCAAAGACATCAGAAAGTATGGGTACAAGTTTGCTGATAAATACCTAATCAATACTCATAATGGAGTCAAATCTTTAGGCATTAAACCTATAGATATAACAGATTATCCAATTGTAAAAGAACATTTAGATCAGTATTTTGATGCTTTAGTTAGGAGACAAGATCAAGGAGAAACACCATATAATTTGAGGAATTGTTCATATATGGAGGATTTTGATAGACTAAAAATAGTCTATCCCAACATGACTACATTTTCACCATTTTATTTGGATTACAATTTATTTTTAACAAATCAAAAATGCTTCATAATAGTAGGGGAACGACTTGGATATTTAACAGCTTTTCTAAACTCATCTATCTTCAGAGTTTGCTTTAATTCTAATTTTCCAGTCTTAGGAAATGGACTAGAATTAAGCAAAGTATTCTTTGAGAAAATCCCAATTTTAAAAATCAATCAAAGTTTAGATTCAAACCTAACTAAAACGGTTAAAGAACTTCAAGAACTAAGTATTGACTCCCAAAAAAGACAAAGACTTATTTATGAAATTGAAAGCCAATTATATGGTGTTTATAATTTAAACCAGAATGAAAAAAAAATTTTAGAAGCGCTAGACAATAAGAATAAACATGTGGGGCAATAATTCTTTTTAAAACAATGAATTTTTATCCAATTAGTGCTGCGCTAAATGGTTGATCATGACCTTAATTATTCTATTCTTTTGAGAAAATTAATTTCATCAGAATTTAAACAGTACTCATTGTAAAATAAGTTATCCATTTTCAACATCAATGCCAGATTTTGATTAACATCTTTCTTACACAATTGATTTGTGAGTTTTTCAATTTTGCCTTTTGATTTATAAAGTTTTGGATTAACAACCAAAATCTTTTCAATTGTATAATTGTACCAACGATAACCTCCTCCTAGATTGCAGCCAATTGACTTAAAATAAAATGAAGCAACTTTTGAGTTCAGAAATCCTAGCAAAAAAATTAAATTTTTTCCTGTCAAAAAACTAGCTGGAGCAATTAAATGGCTTTTTCCATTATCGTAGCCAAAATTTAAATTTAAACCAAGTCCAGCCCATATTATTTTTGGTCTAAAAAAATCCTCCGAAAAAATTTTTCAACAAACCCAAAACAAATCGCCAAATACTTATAGCAAGGTAAATCTTATATGGACATTCGGTATCGCATACTGGTCGTATCGGTGAGTTTGATTGCCAAAATAAAACAAGTGATGAAAGAACAAGGCTGGTGGTATATCGACGTTCGGATGAAACCCATGTCAAAAAATAAATCAGTCTTACTCCATTAAAATGAAAGACTGGATGCCTCAAAAAAATATCCAACGCTTTAAATCCATATCATCCAAGGTCATTGGCCTCCGACCAATGCGTTGGTGTTGTTGCATCTTTAGATTTTTGGTGGCATTAGACATCGTAGTTTTGTGTTTCTATCCATTCCGTGGCTTTTCATTTGATAATCCTCAATAAAATAAAGAGTGTATTTTAATGCATTATTTGTAAATTTGTATGAAAATATACTGCTACTATGAAATTACATGAGGTTTTGGAACAACATCCTCAAGATGTCATCTTTACTTCCAAGTATCTAAAGCAACGAGGAATTTCCAGCACATTATGTCAGCGATACCAACAAAGCGGACATTTAAAATCTTTAGGTTATGGGGCATGGTGTCTAGCTGATCAAGAACCAACGCTATTTCATGCTTTGTCATGTCTTCAACAACAAGAACAGAAACCGATTCATATTGGGGGATTAACGGCTTTGATATTGCACCGACAAACACATTATGTGTATCCTGATATCACCAATCCATGGTATGTGATGCCGACCGCAACCCATCTTCCTTTTTGGTTTGAAAAACATCTTTGGGGTGTTTGGCCTCAAAAACAACAAACCAATTTTCTTCCCTATGATATCGGATTGATTTCTTGGGAGCCAAAAAAGCAACCGAAGGTCATCATATCATCCATTGAACGGGCGACTTTAGAATGTTTACATGGCGCACCACGAAAAATTTCTTTAGCAGAATGTTATCAAAATTTAGAATGTTTGTGTTTTGATGATTCGATTCATATCGATTTGATGCAAACCTTATTGGAACAATGCCAATCCCATAAAGTCAAAAAACTATTTTTAAGTTTTGCGGAACATAATGAAGTCGAATGGTTTGATGATTTAAATCTTTCGAATATTTCATTAGGTCAAGGGATTCATGTTGCTAGCCCTTTTGAAGGGGGGCAACTATGTCAAAAATACAAAGTGATGATTCCGCAAAGTGTTTTAGCATTGGACGATTATCAACAAGCTTACCAAATGGATTAATCTTGGCTTTTTCGAATCAAGTCATTCAACAATCGACTTTATTATTAGATGTGTTACCGATGGTTCAAACAGAAGATTGTTTTGCGTTACATGGTGGTACGGCTCTCAACTTTTTTATTCTGGACATGCCTCGTTTATCGGTGGATATTGATTTAACCTATTGTCCGATAGAACCTTTTGGTCAAACAACTCACCATATCAATCAAGCCTTGACTCGAATCGCCAAAAAAATTCAATCGGCATATCCTGATGTTCGTATTCAAAAAAAGTATAAATCTTCAAAGTTGAATATTCGAAGAAAAAATGCAACCATTAAAATAGAGCCGAATAAACTGATGCGGGGTGTGATTGAAAAACCAAAAATGTTCTCGTTATCACCAAAAACATCCCAATTTTTCAACAAACAAGTGTCGATGCCAGTGGTTCCCCAAGCACAAATTATTGGTGGTAAATTTTGTGCTGCATTATCCCGAAAATTAGTTCGAGATTTATTTGATGTACAACAAATTCTCAATGAAATCCCATTGGCGCCATCGATAAAAGAAGGTTTTTTCTATGCGTTATTAAGTAATCGCAATCGTATTGTTGATAACTTTTTCATCTCCATAGAGCATCGACAAAACCCAACTCGTTCAGAAATTGATGGTCTAATGGAAACGCCTTTAACAGAACAAGCATATCAAAAGACATTTCAATATTTATTGGATCAAATGCATGAATGGTTAACTCTAGAGGATAAAACCTTTTTAATGGAATTTCAAAAAGGCATCGATGATTTCAGAGATTATCATTGGCTTCGGTTTCCAAGTGTGGAACGAAAGCTAAAACATTTAAGGATTTTGAAATCAAAAAACCCTGTCGAATATGAAAAACAACTTCAATTATTAGAGGGGGTTTTATATGATACCGATGTTCCCCAAAAATCATTGTTATATGGTTTGGACAGACCTTATGAAACTTAAAAAAAGAAATAGCCAATTCAAGTTAAATTCACAAGTCCCAAATGAATTGTAATCCAAATAAAATGATGAAAATGTAGTCATGTTAGTATCAACTATTTGGAGATAGTATCTTCTATAGTTTTTATTTCAATAGCTGATAATCCAAAATGTGCATAAAATATTCCCTCCAATGCATTTATTAATTTGATAGAAGGATTTGTATTTATGCGCTGAGAGAGACTTGTCTCTATTTTTCCCAAAGATAATTTAGGAATCAACATTTTTTTTACGGCATATTCCTTCCAACGTAAGTTTCCACCAATCTCTGGTGCAATGAATTTAAAATACCACTGAGAAATTTTGGAATTCATAAATCCTGTTATGTATCGAAGATCTTTCCCAACAATAAAAAAACAAGTTGCTTCGGGAAAAAACTTTTCATTATCAAAGTAAAATTTTGGTTTCGAAGTTATCTCTGACCATATAATTTTTGGTTGATTAAAATCCTCCTATAAATTCTATTTCATTTTTATTGAACTGAAGCATATCGTAAAATACATTATCTATTTTCATTAAATTCTCATTTAAACTAGTTTGAAAGTTTTTAGACGATTGGTCAATTTCCAAAATTTGAAATACAAACTTCTCAATTTTTTTTCTCCACCCTTGTTTTGCTGAAATGATGGGTAATTTTTCAACTGCATAAACAAGCCAACGGCTATTACCTCCAATTTCGGGACCATAACGGTTAAAATACCAATGACAAATTTTTGAATTTAGAAACCCCGATAAATATAGAATTTGCTTTCCAACAAAAAAAAACGCAGTATTCAACAATAAATATCTATTTCTACATAAATGAAATTTTGGTGAGTTTGAAATATCATTCCAAATTATTTTCGGTCTATCAAAATCCTCCCAATAACTTATACTATCTTGAGTTTCAAACCATTTGTTATTGGTTTTTTTACGCGAACCCTTTATACCAGATTGTTCTAATCGAACTTTACCAAAGCTTAATAAATGCTCTTTTACACTTGGGTAGTCATCAACATTCAAATTTCTACTTGGAAATGTTGTTATTAGATATTTATCGGCAAAATCATAACCATACTTTCTAATATCTCTTCCCCGAAGTAATGGTCATATAACCTCGACACTTTTGGGGTCGTATAATTTCGGCACTTTTAGGGTCTTTTTGAATTAATTCATCACGTTTTGCACCATCAATTATAAAAGCCCTATTGTAGCCTGTTTTTACACCATAGTTAATCTTTATATCCCAATCTTTTAGTGGCGTTCCCATTTTTTCAATCTTCTCTTTGATAGATTGTTCAATAGGGGAAAGAATAACCCAATTTTCCTTGCTGAGTTTTGGAATGATCGTGTAATCTTTTTTTTCAAGCAGCTGTATATCAAATTGTTTACCATCTGTTGAAATAGCCTTGAGATTATGCTTTTCCTTATGTCGATTTTGAATTAATAAAATATTCGTATCAACTGTAACAGAATCAAAGATTCTAGGTCCTAAATCTAAAAGTATCAATGGATTCATTTTACTGAATAAGTCGCGTAATTTCTCTCCATATTTAGATCTCATCCATTTGTTTGAAGTTATATAGCATAAAAATCCATTGGGTTTTAACAAGGACAAACCTTTTTCATAAAACAAGCAATAGATATCCCCTGTTCTTTCGAAAGTCGAATAGCCTTGATTTTTAAATCTTGTGGCTTCACTTCTAATTTTTTGAAGTTGTATATATGGCGGATTGCCGATTATAATGTCAAAACCAGTAAACTTCCCATCTATATTCAACAACTCTGGAAATTCGAATCTCCATTCAAAAGAATCAGAATATATCTCTGAATTTTGGAATCCCGAAATTTGACTTTCAACTTTGTCTATCTTATTTCGTAAATCTTGAATTTGCTTTTCATCTTTTTTAGATTTTTTAAGGTCTAGAAGCTTATAGTTCTTTACAGCTTTTGTAAAATCATCCAATTGTGAATGTAAATTTTGTCTTTTTATAATCAAATTTTGTGGCACTGATTTTTGAATTTGCTCCTTTAAATCACTCAGTTTTTTTACAAGTTTGTTTTTTATAGACTTGTCATTAGTCCTTTTATAATCAAAAACTAATTTTTTATACCCATCCAACCCTTTTCTATCCTTTATTAGAGTTTTCAATGGCTCATTTAACTGAAATTTATGAATTAGCGAGTTGCCAACTTTAATATTTATGTCAATATTTGGTAACGTTTCTAATTCCTTGAAATCACTTTCTTTCTTGTAAAATGAATTTTTCAGTAACTCTATCCATAATCTCAAACGACAAATATTAACGGAATTTGAGTTGATATCAACACCAAATAAAGAATTTTCAATGATAATCTTCTTCTGATAAAATATTGTCTCTTGTATTTTTTGGATATCAGATTTGACCTTTCCATTCTCAGATAATCTATATCTATATGGTTCTTCGTTATACTGGATGGTTAATTCATCATTATCGACGCCAATTTGAATATCTCTTATTCTATCTTCATATTCACTATAAAGTATCCCTAATTCACTTTTTAATTTGATGATTTGGTTCAACATTGACACTAAATAATGTCCAGAACCCACAGCAGGATCGCAGATTTTCAATTCATTAAATAATCGGATATACTCCTTATCATTGGATCTTTCCATATGATTTTTTAAATCCTTAATGGATTTGCAATTCCATCCGAATTCTTGATTAAAATTTGCTAAAACTGATTTTTGAAGGGTTATTTCACACATTTGTGATGTAATGTATGAAGGCGTATAAACAGACCCGTCTTTGTAGCCATTTATTTTTTCAAATATTAATCCTAAAACTGAAGAATTTATTAAAGGTTTTCGTTCTGATATAAATTCACCACTACTGCTTTCAATTCCAAAATCATAATAATTAATAAAGTCTATGAAATATTCTAATAGTTTCAGTTCTGATTTCTCAGACAAGCAACTTCTTTTATATTTTCTAATGGTGACATGATCAGCTAAATTTGATATTCTTATCGTCTTTTTTTCAAGTTCACTTGGTTCAAAAAGAGAACTATTTAAGTAAGGGATAAAATCAACATTAAAGTTTGTAAAAGATGCTGCTATTCTATCCTTTTTTGATAAAACATCAAAAAACAAAGCATTAACCTTATCAAAATCTTCGAGAACCTCCTTTCGAAAAAATTTGTAATCGCTATTATCTCTTTGAAAATTGACAACATTCGTTTCTAACAATTTTAAAAATATCAGTCGATTAATCCAAGTGATGGCTAGTTCCAATCCAACTCCAAATATTTGATCTTCATAATTATTTCCAAATCTCTTAATATTTGGGATGTTATCAAATACGCCGTCTGATTCTATGGATTGTTGTATACAATCCAAAAAGCTTCCTTTGTTATCTCCTTTTTCTAGTATAATTTTTCCATTTTTCTCAATTTCTTGGATACCTATTAAGTATAATAGTTCGTAGTAAAAGTTTTTGTTTAAAGAATTCCTATCATCATTGAACTCCCTAAGAAGATTCTCCTTCGAAAAAAAACGGTATAACATCTTCTCATTTTCGTTTTTAATGATATCAGAAATTTTAAAATATGTCGATGATAGTACTGAATCTTCTCGTTCGATAAATCCTTGAATAAAATCATACATCTGATCCGTTCTTGGGTTGTCGGTTTTATCGTTCCTCCAATCATTGAAATAGTTCTTAATCTCTGGTTTATAAAAAAGTTTCTGAATTTCTTTAGAATCAAAAACATACCAATCGTCAAAGTTGGTAATGATTAAATTTTTGATTTGATCATTTCGCTCAGTAGTTTTTTCATAGAGATAGTATAAAATTAACTCATGAAACGACTTCTTATTGATATTGTCGTGATCTATCATTTCTGTATTTCTCTTTGTTTTGAGTTCAAAAAGAACTTCAACAGATGAATTAGAGTTTTTAGATATGACTAAATCTGGTCCTATTAGCCCATTGTAGGTTTTTTCATTGATATAATGATTTTTGTATAAAGTACTTTTGAGAAAGTCTCTTAAGTAAGGCTTTTGTGCTGATTCATTAGTGTTCTGAGCATTTTTTATAGAATTAAAATACTTGTTAAGTTTTTCTATAAAATTTTTGTAAGTCTCAATTACAATTGACTCATTTCTGTATGATTTTTTAAAAGACTCGTTTAAAGATCTTATTTCTAATTTCAATTTTAGGGGATTATACGCCTATTTTGGCTCAAGTTGAGTATCGCTGTAATTTGCTTTTATTAGCGTCTAAATTACAAGACTTACAAAAACCCTTTTTAGAATAAACGAGACTCTCGTATTTGATAAAAACTATGCGATGGTTCCTTGGCAAGAAGAACCAGCACCAGCAGTGCAACCATAA
>JAPORT010000119.1 GCA_026710085.1 Flavobacteriaceae bacterium
AGGTCATGGGAGGGCTTGACGAAGAGGCAACCCCAGAATGATTTGGTGAGACCGTACTAAGACCGGATGAAATAAAACGATGACTGATTTCCTGACCCTAAAAAGTCATTGAAAACGTAGAGTTAGTATTTATTAGGCATCTTTTTTCACTAATATTGAAAAGAATTAAATTTTTATTTTTAGAAATAAAAAAACTCGTGCTTAAATATATTTCCATCATTCTGTTAACCATTTATTTTAGTTGCCAACAGGACAAAGATGAGCCTCTAGACATCATTTTCATCCTTGCTGATGATTTAGGATATGGAGATTTAGAGATTTATGGAGCAGAGGATATTAAAACGCCTAATATTAGCCAGCTAGCAGAGGAACGCACTTTTCTTATCACGTATTATGTGTCCCCGCCATTTTGTTTGGATTCTCGTGTGTCTTTTTTAACGGGATGTTATACTAATCGAATGGGCATTCACCAAATTAGGACTCAATTCAGAAATTGGCATCATTCCAATTGATATGCCGCTATACCACCCTCAATATGAATTTCCTGAATTATACCTTTATGAAAATGAAACGACTCTCAAGGGATTACATGGTCAAAGGTATTTAACCGATTCGATTACTAAGAAATCAATTGATGTTATAAAAAGAAATAAGAATCATCCTTTTTTCTTATACATTTCTCATCCACAACCATACGTCCTTCTTTATACCCATCTAGATTTTATCGGAAGCCAATCAAGGGGAATGTATGGCGACGTGATACATGAAATAGATGATTCGTTTAGTCGATTTTTAAAAACTCTTCAAGAAAAAACAATCATTATTTTCATGTCTGATAATGGCCCATGGTTATCTTATGGAACTCATAGTGGTTCATTAGGAATTTACAGTGAGGGAAAAGGAATAGTATGGGAAGGAGATGTTCGAGTCCCAAGTATTGTTTGGTACCAAACTAAATCCCAGCAAATCAACAAATTGAATCCATTATGATGGGCATTGATTGGTTGCCTACGATTATGGAATATAAACAACGGAGATTACTGCATTTAAAAATTCATGATCAATCGTATCGAGATGTTCTCAACCAAAAGTTGCAAAATGTCAAGATACGATAATTTATTCTTTTACTACGGTCAAAATGAACTTCAAGTCACCAGACATCATCGTTGGAAAGCATATTTTCCACATACTAATTGCACCACTGGAAATAAAAAGTGATGGAGTTCCTGTTATTTATGAGCACATCCAAATTAGAGGAAATAGATTGTGCAATTTATTGGATGATCCGCAAGAGAAAAACGAATGGCGGTACACATGATTCACAAGTCATTCAAAAGATTGAGAAAATTGCTGATTCTATTCGAAATATGCTTGGGGATCGATTGACTGGAGTGAAAGGAATAGAAAGTCGGGAGCCTGAAAGAATCTCTGATGAAGAGTATTCGATAATTCATGACTGATAATCCCACGACAGATGACGTTGATTGAACTCAAAAATTGGTTTGTTCAAATGTTAAATCAAAAGTATCCAAGAAGAGAAATTGATTTTTATTTTAATCAATTGATGGAACACTTTACAACATTCGATTCCATTGATTTGGCTTTAAGGCCAAATCAAATAATTCCAAAAAAAAATCTTACGTTTTTAAAAGAAGCAACTATAGAGTTGCTTGAATTTAGGCCACTTCAATATATTTCAGGCGAAACTGTTTTTTTGGAAAGAACGTTTAAAGTCAATAAACATGTGATGATTCCTAGACCTGAAACTGAAGAATTAGTTCAATGGATTCAAGCTGACTATCAATCATCTAAAAATATTCGAGTTATGGATATGGGGACAGGAAGTGGATGTATTGCTATTAGTTTATCTCTTGAAAACCCAACATGGAACATCAGTGGATGTGATATCCATAAAGACATCATAAAAATAGCTAGGCAAAATGCCAAAGACTTGAATGCGAATACTAATTTTTTTTATTTCGATATAATCCAATATACTCCAACACAAAAGGATTTTAAAGTCAATGTGATTGTGTCGAATCCTCCTTATGTAACACATGGTGAAAAAAAAGAAATGCTACCTAATGTATTAAACTGGGAGCCTCATTCGGCATTATTTGTTTCTAATGACAATCCATTAATATTTTATCGTAAAATAGCCACTTACGGTCTTCAAAATTTAAAACCCAATGGGAAACTGTATTTTGAAATCAATCCAAAATTTCATCGAGAAATTAAAGACTTATTAAACAATTTTAACTATACTGATATAGTTTTTAAAAAAGATACATTTGATCGAATTCGGATGGTCAGAGCAACTAAAGAACAAATAGACAGTGAAGGAGCATAATGCCATGAATCGATTATATGAATTACGTGATCAACTTCATGATCATAACTATAGGTATTATGTATTGAATGATCCGATTATTTCAGATTTTCAATTTGATCTTTTGATGCAAGAACTTCAAGAATTGGAATCGAAGTATCCTAGTTTATATGATTCTAACTCTCCAACTCAACGAGTTGGTGGAGCGGTTACTGAGAATTTTGAAACGTCCACACATCAAATTCCATTGTATTCTTTGCAAAACACATATTCTAAAAAGGAAATAATCCAATGGATCGATCGCATGATTAGATTACTTGGTCATAACCGAATCCATTTTCTATGTGAATTAAAATTTGATGGTGTGTCCATCAATTTGCAATATAAAGACGGACAACTAATGAAAGCCATCACTCGTGGCGATGGTCAGAAAGGGGATGATGTAACCACCAATGTTCGAACCATTTCAAGTATACCTTTGGTTTTGAAGAATGACTTTCCAAATGAATTTGAGATACGAGGAGAAATTTTATTGAATCGAAGACAATTTAATCGTTTGAATGCCTCTCGAAAAGAAAAAGGATTAGAACTCTATCGAAATCCAAGAAATACGGCCGCTGGAACTTTGAAACTACAAGATAGTTCACAAGTGGCTCAACGACGATTAAGTTGTTTTTGCTTTTCAGTTGTCCAACAAAACCTAAGATATGAAACCCAGTCTGAGATGCTACAAAAAGCTAAGCAATGGGGATTTAAAATTTTTGAAGAAATGGAAGTTGTCGATTCCATTGAAGGCATTTGGAGGTTTATTGAGAAATGGGAATTGAAAAGAAAAAATTTAGATTTTGAAATTGATGGCGTTGTCATCAAAGCTAATTCATTGGTTCAACAACATAAGCTAGGTGAAACGTCGAAATTTCCACGTTGGGCTATCGCCTTTAAGTTTCCTGCAGAAAATATTTCGACAATCTTAAAATCAGTGACTTATCAGGTTGGGAAAACAGGCGCCATTACACCAGTTGCTGAATTATTACCAGTGATTTTATCAGGGACACAAGTGAAGCGTGCATCACTGCATAATGCGGATCAAATTGGAAAATTAGATCTCAGAATAGGAGATTGGGTCTATGTTGAAAAAGGAGGAGAAATTATCCCAAAAATCACTGGGGTGGACCATTCCAACAGAGCATCAAACAAACACAAAGTCATTTTCCCAAATAAATGCCCCGAGTGTCGTACTCCTTTGACTCGAGAAAAAGATCAAGCAATACATTATTGTCCTAATAGTCACTATTGCAAACCTCAAATCATTGGAAAAATACAACACTATATTTCAAGAAATGCAATGGATATCAAAGGTATTGGTGATCAAAAAGTAGTGTTATTGTATGAAAATCAATTGATTAAAAATATTGCAGATCTGTATTCATTAACCATCGAAATGGTAATGAGACTACCACTAATTCAATCAAAATCGGCACAGAACATGATTGAGGGAATTCAAAAGTCAAAAAATCAACCTCTCTGGCGATTTATTTTTGGATTGGGAATACGCCATGTTGGCGAAACGGCTTCCAAGCAGTTGGCTAAAAATTTTCAAGCATTGGAACATTTTATTTCTGCAACATATGAATCATTAATCGAAATAGAAGATATTGGAGAGATTATGGCCCATAGTATTATTTCGTATTTTAAAGATGCTAGTAATTGCGCATTGATCAATCAATTAAAGAGTCACGGATTACCACTAGAAAGTTCCCCAACTCCAAAGTCAGAAGAACGACCTCAATTTTTTAAAAATAAAAAAGTGGTTGTTTCTGGAGTTTTTGAAAATTATTCTCGCCAAGAAATAAAACAATTAGTAGAAGACTTGGGTGGTCAAATTGTCAGTTCGGTTTCGAAAAGAACAGGTGTTATTCTAATCGGACAATCACCTGGAGCCTCTAAAATCAGTAAAGCCAAAAGTCTTGGCATATCAATTCTGACTCAAATAGAACTTGAAGATAATTTGAAAAATGGATATAACAAAAATTAAGTTGATTGTTATAGTTGTTTCATTACCAAAAAATTTTTTCTTTGACTTGCTGTAAGTCTCTTAACTTCGTCATTCAATTATACTTATTCTAATGAATTTACAAGGATTGGGTGTCGCTATGATCACCCCTTTTAAAAATAATGAAGTGGACTATCAATCTTTAGAAAAATTAGTGGAGTATCAAGTAGAAAATCAAACTGATTTTTTGGTGCTTATGGGAACCACTGGTGAGTACCCCACTCTTAATCAACAAGAAATCAAAAGTGTTGTTTCTCACATGAAATCTACGAATCGAAATAGATTACCATTAGTGATTGGAGCTGCTGGGAACAATACAAGTGATGTGATTGATCGATTAAGCCATTTTAATTTAGATGATATCAGTGCGGTCATGTTGACTTCCCCACACTATAATAAACCTACTCAAGAAGGAATTTATCAACATTACAAACAAATTGCAGATGCTATTTCTATTCCTTTAATCGTTTATAATGTTCCAAGCAGAACCGGGGTGAACATTTTACCAGAAACTTTTTTTAGACTTTGTGAAAATTGCACCAATATCAGAATGATTAAAGAAGCCGCAGGTGATTATATTCAAGCACAAGAGTTGATTTATCGAGCCCCAAAAGAAGTTAAAATCTTTTCAGGAGATGATCATATCGCTTTGGCAATGATATTTGCTGGAGCTGTGGGGACTATTTCAGTTTTGGGAAATGCTTATCCCAAACAGATGAGTCGGATGCTGGCCTATGCGGCCCAGGGATACTACCATGAGGCAAATCAAATCCAATCTGAATTGTTAACTCTCATGAATCTTATTTTTAAGGAAGGCAATCCCACTTCTGTTAAAGCACTAATGGAAGTCATGAACTTATGTTCAAAGGAAGTGCGTCTTCCACTGGTTGAAGCGACACTAGAGCTTGTCAATGCATTTAAATTAGAACTTAAGTGCGTTAAAAGCAGCTAGTTAACTTAGGTTAATCTTTCAAAAGAATGGAGTATTTGTTCCATGATTGCGTTACTCCAGGAATTAATTGAGACATCTTTGCATAGGTTCATTCGTAGAATACAGAAATTAAATCAATTAAGGAAAGTCAAGTGTTTTCATAAATTTCTGAAAAAGCAAATTGAAGAACAATAACGATACTAGACTAGAAGTAGTGTTTGTATCGTCAATTCAAATCGATATAGATTACAAGTCTAGCCAAAGAGTTAAAGATGGTGTTATTTCAACTGTAGTATACATCTTTAAAAATTTTTCCTATCCATTCAGGTACTAGTTTATAATCATGATAAAGTGTTTTACGGTCTTCACTTTTTAACTTTTCGAGACCTTTGAATCATGCAAAATCAAAAAAAATAGGGTGCTATGAGGAAATTATTTTTTCTTTTTCAGTCAATGGGCCATTCGTTCGATGTGACTTGCCTCCAAAAAATCACAATATTTCTCTGATTTTGGCCTATTGGGGTCATTTTTCGGTCATTTTTGAGCCGAATCAGGCTTTGAGAGCTTCTTTTTTCCACGATTCTTCTTTTTAAGTTGGCATGAAAGCCATCATCCTTGGTGACCTCTTCAAATTGTAGGCGATCGACTCCAAAACAGGTTGGTTATGGACTTTCTCCAATCCTTTGAATCGGGTGACTTGACCATGGAACCAGCGAGCCAGACCCCCGAAGGTCTGTTCCACCACCCAACGTTCTTTGCTGATGGCTTTGTTTCGTTCTTTTTGTGGCTTCGTTAAGGGCTTGTTGCGATCGCCTTTTTCCATCACCAAAGACTCACTGCCCATGGCCTCCAAAAGTTGATCATTCTCCTTTGATTTGTAACCTTTATCGGCTAAGACCCGTTTTCGTTCTTCGACTGAAAGGCCATCCATCAAAGGCTGGAGACCTTGGCTATCATGCTCATTGGCCGCCACCGTATGGACCCCCAGAATCAGGCCTTTTTCGGTGGTGGCGATGTGCCGTTTGTACCCATAATAGGTCTTTTTTCTTTTCTTGAACCAGCGGGCTTCATGATCGGCATTGGGACGATCTTCTTCTTGTTTCTCATGATCACGGTCTTCAGCTTGAAGCTCTGGCTCTTCACGCTCGTCTTCTTTTCGGTCTTGAGCCATCTTTTTGGGTTGACTTTTGGGGGTCAAAGGACTGGTGGTGATGCTGGCATCCACCACGGCCGTGCCTTGAAGGATCACGGCCTTTTCGGTGAGCTGTCGATGGACTTCGTCCATGATCTTTTGATCGAGCTTTTTGGCCGTCAACGCCGAACGGAAGCGAGACAGCGTGCTGTGATCAGGAACCGCATCTTCCATGTCCAAACCGCAAAAAGCCGTGAAACTGATGCTGTCTTTGATGAATTCTTCGGTCCGAACATCCGAGAGGTGAAACCAGACCGAAATCAACTGCATTTTCAATAAAATCATGGGATGATAGGCCTTTTGGCCTCGTTGTTTTTTGCCGGATTGATCGTTGTCGATCAATAAAGCCTCGATCGGCTCCCAATCGATAATATCATTGACTTGATTGAAGAATTTTTGGGTCGTTGTCCGACTACGCCCTTGATGTGGATTCAAAAAGCTCATTGGTTTGGATGGATAAGATTTGAAGTGATTCATCACGCGTACCATAGACAAAAACAAAATGATCAAAACCAATGGTCAAATAAAAAGAGAGGGATTCTAGTCCCGATCCCTTATTTTAGCGAAAAGCCGAAATTTTAGTGCAAAGGTCTCATCTATAGACTTCTTATCTGAAATAATGTCCAAGTTCAAATATCTAGCACATATTTTAAATTTGTAACCAAAATGTTGTCTGGGGAACTATTGAGATGTCATTTCAGCCTCTAAAAGGACTTTTGTAACAAAAACATAAGCATACACAATATCACTCC
>JAPORT010000025.1 GCA_026710085.1 Flavobacteriaceae bacterium
CCAAAAAGAAATTTATTTTGAAAAAACAAAAGAAAGAATATTGGATAAAGATAACTCCTACCAAGGGGAGGTATCGTACTAACTTTTGCCACTTTAGTATCTCATTCCCAAATTTTTTATAGCGTAGTTTAATTTCACCGAATTACTCGAATAGACACCCTAATTGATATTTCCATGAGACCTTTTGACATTTTGATATGTAGTAATTCCTATATTTTTATGGTATGTTAAAATCTGATAAAAAAGAAATCTATTTTGGAATTGAAAGAGATAAAGCAAGATATTTTCATGGACGAAAGGAAGAACTAAATCATTTTAGAAATTTATTAAACGAAAGTAAAATAAAAGGCATAGGAAGTAGTTTTTTAATTCAAGGAGCACCAGGGATTGGCAAGACCGCATTAATTCACGAATGCGTAGGAATAGCTAAAAAGTCAAAATGGAATGTGGTAAAAATAAATATTGAAACGCTTTCAAATCCCACTGATTTATTTTATCGAATCACAAAGGATAGTGATCCGAAAACGTATATACACGCTCAAAAAGTAGATCTTGCTCTATGGAAAACGGAATTAAGAACAAAAACGAAAGAAGAAATAAATTATGTCAATGAAGAATTAATAAAATCGAAACCGACCTTGTTAGTTTTAGATGAAACACAAAATTTAGGAATTGATGGCGCTTTTTCAAACGATAAGAAAGGAGAAATCATCGCGTTTTTAGAAAAGTTCCATAATCTAAAAACAAAAAAAGGATTTGCGTTTTTATTTGCAGGTTTAAGTAATACAAAAGATGTTCTCAAAGAATTTGGAATATCTAGGTTCAATTCTAAATATTCATTTAATCTACAACCATTGGATAAAGAATCTGAACGGGCCATTATAAGAGATTGGATTAATGAAAAAGTAAAAGGAGATGAAGCTATAGAAGGTTGGATTGACAAAATAACACCAAAAACTTATCAATGGGCAAAACATATTACTTCCTATTGTAATGCCATACACAATCAACTGCAAAAGGTTAAAAAATTATCTAAAGAAACATTACAAAATGTTTTAGATGAAGGAGATTACTTAAAAAAAGATTATTATAGTCAGAGATGTGTTGGACTTTTAAGAGAAGATCGTGAAATTCTTGCAAAACTTGTTCAGACCCTTCCTAATGTTTTCACTAAAACACAAGTCATTGACTTTCTTTCAAAAGAAAATTCTCTGTTAGAAACCCAAAAATTTTTTGATTTTTTGATGGTTAGAGGGATCTTTCATTTAGGGATAGATGGTGATTTTTCAATTTCGATGCCATCTTTTAAAACTTGGTTGGTAGAACAGTATGGTGGTGAGTGAAAATTCTAATAGCAGAAAAGAAGATTTTCAAAATGAGAACAATACGAAAGGATTCATTCGGTGGCATTTCCCAAAAATCATCATGGATTTGATGAACAAGCATTTACTATTTCAGAGGAACCTATACAGTCCCCTAGTACTTTGGCACTTCATTCTCAAAAACAATAATCCGAGAGAAAGGCATCAATCATTGAATGAAACATTAAAAATGATGTCTTCTAGGTCACATTCTATTAGCTTCTCGACTCTTTTATGTATCATTGATTTCATTCGAATAGTGGAAAACCCTCACCATGAATTCAAGTTTTGTCTCTTTGACTTCATCAAGGTGAAATGAACACTATTATGAGGTTATTCAATCGACTAAAATGGATGTGGAACCATTTTTTCAATGTCATTCTGATACATTTGTTGTAGAATTTCTCAACCGGACCTATGTTAACCGCAGGAGTTCTTGGTGCTGGACACCTTGGTAGAATTCACATAAAAAACCTTCAAGTTTCGCCTCATTATCATTTGATTGGGTATTATGACCCTAAAGTTGATTTAAGTCAAGTCCATCCATTCGATGATTCTTTAAAAAAATTCAGCTCAGCAGAAGAGTTGATGAATGCTGTAGATGTTGTGAATATTGTGACGCCAACTCTTTCACACTACGAAATGGCAAAAATCGCCATCAATAAAAACAAACACATTTTTATTGAAAAGCCCATTGCTTACTCCACTCAACAAGCAAATGAAATTATTGAACTAGCGTTTAAAAATAATATCAAGGGACAAGTGGGACATGTTGAACGATTCAATCCCGCTTTTAAGTACGTTGAAAATCAAATCGACAATCCTATGTTTATTGAAACACATCGATTAGCCGAATTCAACCCCAGAGGTACCGATGTTAGTGTTGTTCTAGATTTAATGATTCACGATATTGATATCATCCTCCATTTGGTTTCATCTCATGTAAAAAAAATCGAGGCTTCGGGTGTTTCAGTGATTAGTAAAACTCCAGATATCTGCAATGCTCGGATCTCTTTTGAAAACGGTTGTGTAGCTAATTTAACGGCTAGTCGTATTTCGCTTAAAAAAATGAGGAAATCAAGATTTTTTCAGAAAAATGCTTATATATCCATCGACTTTCTCTCAAAAAAAACAGAATTAGTATCTCTTCAAAATGCTCCTGAAAGGCCCGATGAGTTCAGTCTGATTTTAAAAAATGCAGAAGGTGAAAAAAAACAATTGTTTTTTGAGGATAAACAATTCGAAAACAGTAATGCCATACTTGAAGAATTAGATAGTTTTGCCCACTCTATTGTAAATGACACACTGACTAATCCATCGCTTGAAGATGGTGCGAAAGCACTCAATCTAGCTTTAGAAATTGCAAAAATTTGCAGTGATTAACGCCAATTGGGTATTTTATCATGCCTAGGATCTATCCCCAAAAATTTTATTTAACGAGTCAATTAGTTAAAGATTCGAATTTATTATCCCATAACCGTCATTTCAATCAACTTGACTTCGAATTTCATTTCCCTATTTCACTAGAGGTTGCTAAAAGTTCTCGTTTTCTTGATTTTTCTAATCGTTTGTACCAGCTGAATCATCCCAAACTATTGCTTTATGAGTTTGAAACCAATCACAACAAATATCATGGCTTATTCTGTTGTCTAGACATAGCTGATTTTCAAAATGGTCATATAACCAAACATGAAAAAATAGATCCGCAAAAGGTTCTTAACATTAAAAGGCAATATCACAACACGTCAATAAAAGTGGAACCTATTGTCGTGGCGTTTGAAGAAGATGAAAATATCAAACATTTGATTTCGAATGTGATCGATTCAAAATCTGACTTTTTGACTTCAATAGATGGACATCAGCATCAGGTTTGGTTGATTGAAAATAAAATAAGTAAACCGTTGCAAAACTATTTTCTTCATACCGACCATTTTCACCTTGTTGATGGTCACCATCGCACAACAGCCATCGAAAATCTCAAAATGCAACTTTCTAAATCCAAGCACATTTTTTGCTTTTTAATCGGTTTGGAACAAATTGAATTAAAGAGTTTTGTTTGGAATATTCATACCGAATTGACAGAAAATGAATGTGGCCAAATCAGAAGAATCTTAAACCATTTACACCCTGTAAAAACACAACATAGAACACCTCCATGCCCCCTTTTTCCATTAATTTTTTATTGGAAAAATAGTTACTACAAATTCTACAAAAATGCTATAAACGATTCCATCATTCCTCGATTTATTGAAGAGATCTTTTATAAGCCAATACCTTCTTCATCAAGTTGGACAAGAAAATATATTCCATATACCAAAGAATCTATCTCCGAAACAAAAAGCATCGATTGTAGTATGTTTTTTTTAATGCAATCACTCACAAAAGCCCAGTTGATTGACATTGTAACCAAAGGTGATTTGTTACCTCAAAAGTCAACCTATGCCTTACCGAAATTGACTCAAAATTTGGTGCTTAGTCCATTTTAAATCAATGATATAAGAATACTCCATATTAAAATATTAAAAATGTCTATTGTTGAAAATCTTAATAGGATTAAAAAATCCATCCCTTCTGATGTCAAGGTCATTGCTGTTTCAAAAACAAAAACCTTTGAAGATATTTTAAAAGCATATCATACAGGTCACAGAGATTTTGGAGAAAATAAAGTTCAAGAACTCATCATCAAACAATCACAATTACCTCATGATATTAGGTGGCACATGGTTGGTCATTTACAAACCAATAAGGTAAAATACATAGCTCCTTTTGTTTCTCTGATTCATAGTGTCGATTCCCTAAGACTTTTAAAAGAAATCAATAAACAAGGGATTAAAAACAATCGAAAACTATCGGTATTATTACAAGTTAAAATTGCTCTTGAGGTCACTAAATTTGGTATCAATCCTCATCAATTAGAAAGTTTGATCCATAAAAGTCACTCATTTGAAGCTGTTAAAATCGAGGGCCTTATGGGAATGGCTAGTTTTGTTGACGATAAAAATCAATTAGATAAAGAATTTGGCGCGTTGAAATATCAATTTAGCAAGCTCAAAACAAAACACCCCTCAATGAAAGTTCTATCCATGGGGATGACTCAAGATTATCAACAGGCCATAACTCATGGTAGCACGATGGTTCGTATCGGGCGAAAAATTTTTGGTGAAAGATCAACTTAGAGTTTTGTATTAATCCCATTGTCTGTTATTTTGAATACTTAAATTTGGGGATTATATATATAAAATAGTCGCTCCTTAAAAAGTCCAAATGCGGCCTCCAGTCCCTATTATATGGGGGATTGAATCGTTACATTCTAGTTTTTAAATCTGCAAGAAAATGCGTCTCTTGGTCTCAAAAGCTTGTCGAAATGATCCAAAAAGTAGCCCCCAAACAGCCCCAGTGATTCGAGTCGGCATTCCATGCGATTCTCCATCCAAAACATCAGATCCAGTGGCTGGCCGATGCCATGGATGGGTCTTTTATTGAAAACGCCTTTGGTTCCTTTGATTCCCCAAAGGGCCGTCCAGCCAAGCCCATTGGGGTGATGGTGGGTTGTTGGATGCTGAAACGTCTTGACCATCGAGGTGATGAAACCCTCATGGAACGGTGAATTGAACATCCTGACAGGCCGTACTTCACGGATTTTGATGTTTAGTTACTAATTTTACGATACCATTAACTTTTCACTTATTATGAAGTCTCCACGAATTCTATTTTTAATCCTTTTCACGTTATTCTTCCTGACCTGTCAAAAAGAAGATGTTGAAAGAACTCAAATACAATTTGAAGAAAGTCAAACTGATTCAAATTTCATTGATATCGATGATATCAAAGAAATAGCTGAGAGCATCTCTTTTTCCAAAGCCAAGAACCACACTCATTTGAAGAGAAGTCATAAGAAAAAAGTTGCTGAAGTAACACCAGTTGGTTCCAACAAGAAAAAACCATCTTACTACATCATTAATTACGAAGGGGGAGGGTATATGGTACTGACTAGTGATAAAAGGGCTATTCCGGTTTTGGCATATTCTAATCAAGGTTATTTTGACACCAAATCAAAATCATATCCAAGCTTGTTGGTCGAATGGTTAGAGTCTCAGGATGAATATATTCAAGTATTACGTAAAGACGAATATACTGATGAAATAATCATTATACCCGATGAGGAATGGACTACTGAACATATTGAGGATTTTATTAATACAAGTAGTAGTTCACAAAACAAAAGAGGTTCTGGTGCTAACATCAAACTGAAAATTCAATATGGCCCTTTATTAAGTACTTCTTGGGGACAACATAAGGGATTTAATAACCATGCTCCTAATCTTGGGTGCAAAGAGGATTTGAATGGAAAAGCCCCCGCGGGATGCGTTGCTACTGCGATGGCTCAAATTATGAAATATCATGAATATCCATCAAATTATCAATGGTCTTTAATGCCCGATGATAAAGGGTCAAATGAAACTTCAAAATTAATTAAAGATATTGGCGATGCCGTAAATATGAAATGGAAATGTGGAGGTTCTGGTGCGTCTATGAATGATGTGCCTAGCGCGTTTACAACAGATTTTAAATATAGTTCCGCAAATTTAGGAGATTTTTCTCCTGAAACCACACTTAACGAATTAAAAAATGGTTATCCTGTCATCATTTCTGGCGGTGAAAAAAAAGTGAAATGGCTTTTTTTTAATGTATTCGAAAATGGACATGCATGGATTTGTGATGGCATAAGAGAATACACTGGCTCAGTTCGTGCAAGGGTGACAAGGTATGGATATATCAGTACTCCCGTTAGAGCATATACGTATCGAATAAATTGGGGATGGGATGGCTGGTATGATGGCTGGTTTTCATCGGGATGGAATGTTAATGGATATACGTTTGACTACAAGAATAAAATGATTCATAATATTCGAGAGTAAATATCTATCAGATGGTATGAATAGGTTTTTTTTCATAATTCCTTTATTACTATCCTGTGATAGTAAAAAAGGCGAGGATATTTGTTGCGTTATCATTGATGCAACGATGCATTTCATGGTTCAAAACACCGATGGAACAGACCTATTAAATCCTGGGGTCGGTGAAATTGATGTTAATTCAATCAAAATATGGTATCGATTAAAAAATGGGGAGTTACAAGAAGTCAATAACCCCAATCTGACAGTTTCTAAAGGTTATACCATCATAACCCCAGAATCGAAAAGTTCAAGGTTTTATGAGGTTGTTATTCATTTAAGCACACAACAACATAAAGATAATATTTCATACACTTATATCCAATGGGCTGAAAATGACATGGATGAAGTAAAAACCCAATTTGACCGATCTCATGGCAACATGCTCGCCGAGAAAATATGGATTAATCAAGACTTTGTTTGGCAAAGAGGTTTAGAGCCTTTAATCACACTGATTAAATAATTGAAAATATATACTCTAAAAAATAGAAACACATATAGTGCAAGTGGACATTTTGTTTCTATTGCAAAGGAATAAAAACCTATTAGGAAAAAATTTAACACTTGAAGGGTGTTTTTCTCCGAAAGTATGTTCACATTTGCCTACCGAAAAATAAACTTCAAACATGAAAAAAGCAATTTCTTTTTTTATGTCTTTTCACAGGCATTTTATTGTTGACCATTGCTTGTCAGAAAGAAACGACTGACTCTGTAGAATTCATTCCAGATTCTGAATTGGACGTTCTCAACTTCCTCGTTTTTTACACCGCATTCGTTGAAAACAAAGGGGATTGCGT
>JAPORT010000096.1 GCA_026710085.1 Flavobacteriaceae bacterium
AAAATTAAAGATGAGGCTGGATTTCTGGTTTTCTTACAGTAATATTAAGTGCATCCGATTTTTTATCCCATGAGATGATCAAATCATCACCTTCTTTGATATCATCACTGACAATTTTCTCAGCAATCAAATCTTCGATGTGTTTTTGTATGGTTCTTTGAAGTGGGCGAGCACCATACTTTTCATCATAACCTTCTTTAGTGATGAATTCGATGGCCGAATTCTCAATATTGAACGTATAATTCAGTTTTTCAAGTCTTATAAATAAACGTGCGATTTCGATTTCAACAATTTTACCAATATCATCCCTATTGAGTTTGTTGAAGATAATGACATCATCTACCCGATTTAAAAACTCTGGAGAAAAGGTTTTCTTTAATTCATGGTTAATCACGCTTTTTTCATGTGCCGCCGTTTGGGATTTTCTTGCTGTGGTATCAAATCCGACACCGGAGCCGAAATCTTTGATTTTTCTTGATCCAATATTAGAGGTCATGATGATGATGGTGTTTTGAAAATTTACTTTTCTTCCCACACTATCGGTCATAAATCCATCATCTAGTGCTTGCAATAAAATATTGAATATATCGGGATGTGCTTTCTCTACTTCATCCAAAAGAACCACACAATAGGGTCTGCGACGGACCTTTTCACTTAATTGTCCTCCTTCAGAGTATCCTACATAACCTGGAGGTGCTCCAATAAGCCTTGAAATGGAGAACTTTTCCATGAACTCACTCATATCCACTCGTATTAAGTTTTCCGAGGAGTCAAATAGTTCTGAGGCCAATACTTTGGCTAGTTGTGTTTTACCAACTCCTGTTTGACCCAAAAAGATGAAAGAACCAATTGGTTTTTGAGGGTTTTTTAATCCAGCTCTATTTCTCTGTATTGCTTTGACCACTTTTTCAACAGCTTCATCTTGCCCAATAATTTTCTTTTGGATAATACCAAATAATTTGGAAAGTTTTGTTTTTTCGTCCAATACTATTTTACTGACGGGGATATTGGTCATCATACCAACAACTTCAGCTATTTCTTCTTCACCAACCAATGGCTTATCTTTCAACGAACCTTCACTCCATCTAGATTGGGCCTGCTCAAGATTTTTCTTGGCTTCATTTTCATCATCTCTTAGTTTTGCGGCCACTTCATATTGTTGCTCCAAGACTTTTGAGTCTTTTGCTTTTTTGATTTCATCAAGTTTTTGTTCCAATTCTAAGATATCAGATGGAACTTTGATATTGCTGATGTGGACTTTAGATCCTGCTTCATCAAGTGCGTCGATGGCTTTATCAGGCAGACTTCTTTCAGTCATGTATCGATTGCTCAATTCAACGCAAGCTGTCAAAGCCTGATCGGTATAGATGACACTGTGATGTGCTTCGTAACGAGCTTTGATTTGTTTGAGGATTTCTAAGGTATCTTCTGAAGACGGTTCTTCCACTAAAATTTTTTGAAATCGTCTTTCAAGAGCTCCATCTCGTTCGATGTGCTGTCGATATTCATCGATCGTTGTTGCACCAATACATTGCAATCGCCCTCTTGCTAATGCTGGTTTGAACATATTCGAAGCATCTAAGCTACCTGCCGCACCACCAGCTCCAACAATGGTGTGAACTTCGTCTATGAATAAGATAATATCTTTTTGATTTTCCAATTCGTGCATCAGTGCTTTCATTCGTTCTTCAAATTGGCCTCGATATTTAGTTCCGGCAACTAATCCAGCAATGTCGATTGATATAATTCGCTTATTAAAAAGAACTCTTGAAACTTGTTTATTGACAATACGAATGGCTAAACCTTCAACAATGGCTGTTTTTCCCACACCTGGTTCTCCGATAAGTAGCGGGTTATTTTTCTTTCTTCGACTTAATATTTGTGATAATCTAGCAATTTCTTGAACACGACCGACAACAGGATCTAATTGATTGTTTTTGGCTAATTCTGTGATATCCCTACCAAAATTATCAATTACTGGCGTTTTAGAATCTTTATGTGGAGATGTTCGAGAGGATTCTTTAGCTCCTTCAAAAATAGGGTTCGATTTGCTTGATCTTGAAGAGCTTTTATCACTGACTGGAAATTCCATACGAGGGAGCCGATATTTTCTTTTTTCTTCTGTTTTTTTTTCACCAAAACTCGATTTTACCTTGCCATAGGTAACCCCCAATCTTTCGAATGTTTTGGTCGTTGGATCATTTTGATTTCTAAGAATACACAACAGAAGATGTCCCGTGTTTATATGATCACTATTGCTGTATTTAGCTTCAGCAAAGCATTCTTTCATCGCTCGTTCAGCTTGCTGTGTCAATCCTATTTCTCCTTTGGAGGGAGTATCATCGCCAAGATAAATTGCCAAGTTGATGCTTTCTATTTTTGTTTTAAGATGCTCTAAGTTAATGTTGAGATTTTTAAAGACATTAACGGCAATGTTATTACCTTCTCGAAGGATTCCTAATACTAAATGTTCTGTGCCAATGAAGTCACTTCTCAAGCGTTCCGCCTCTTCTTTACTAAAAACCAAGACTTCCTTAATCTTTGGTGAGAACTTTTTATCCATAAAATCTGTTAGGTCAAATGTAAGTTATTTCAAGTATAAAATTAAGTCAACAAACAAATAAATAGCACCTATTGTTGAATTTTTTAAATCATAAATTTTAGACTAATTCAAATGCTTGAATGAATTAAAAATATTTGTTAAGCAAAATGAGTGGCTCCGTAAAATCGATAAAATCTTTGAATTGTCGATTGTTTTTTGGAAATATTGTGAAAAAAACATATTGATTTGGTTTTTAATTTTTTCAAGATAAAATCAAACCCTATTAGGACTGTTTTGAGAGAGAGATTCCATCTTGAATTGTCAAGAAAAAAAAACTAGAATAAAGTAGATTTCTGTAATTTGTCAAACCTAAATAATCAGGAGTTTTTAAAGCTTCAATAATTGATAGTTAACATATCTTAATGGACAATGGAGAAAAGCTAGTTCCCGCTAGCATTGACGCGGAAATGAAATCCGCTTATATTGATTACTCAATGTCAGTAATTGTTTCTCGAGCATTACCAGATGTTCGAGATGGTCTGAAGCCAGTACACAGAAGAGTTTTATACGGCATGCACGAATTAGGAGTTCGATCCAATTCTGCTTATAAAAAATCAGCTCGGATTGTTGGAGAAGTTCTTGGTAAATATCATCCACATGGTGATAATTCTATTTATGATACGATGGTTCGAATGGCTCAAGAATGGAATTTAAGATATCTGTTGGTGGATGGCCAAGGAAATTATGGTTCTATAGATGGTGATTCCCCAGCTGCTATGCGTTATACTGAAGCCCGAATGCGAAAAATTTCAGAAGCATTACTATCTGATATTGAAAAGGAAACTGTTGATTTTCGATTGAATTTCGATGATTCATTAAACGAACCAGAAGTCTTACCAAGTAAAATACCTAATCTATTAATTAATGGAGCTTCTGGAATAGCTGTTGGTATGGCAACCAACATGGCACCTCATAATCTCAACGAAGTAGTTGACGCAACGATTTCCTATATAGACAACCCCATGATTTCCATTGATGAGTTAATGGGACATATCAAAGGCCCAGATTTTCCAACCAGTGGGATTATCTATGGATATCAAGGAGTTCGTGACGCATATCATACCGGAAGGGGGCGTGTTGTCATTAGAGCTAAAATAGACCATGAACAAGCCCAAGATAAAGATTGCTTGATTGTGACTCAATTACCATATCAGGTTAATAAAGCAGATCTGGTCGCTAAAACGGGAAAACTCATCAATGAAAAAAAGATTGATGGAATCAGTCTTATTCGGGATGAGTCCGATCGGGATGGCATTCGAATCGTATATTTCTTAAAAAAGGGGTTTAATCCTAATGTAGTTTTAAACAATCTGTACAAAAAAACAGCCTTACAATCCTCGTTTAGTATCAATAATATTGCTTTAGTTGAAGGACGCCCCAAATTATTAAACCTCAAAAATTTAATCCATTACTTTGTTGAACACAGACATCAAGTCATTGTTCGTCGCCATGAATTCGAACTTAAAAAAGCCGAAGAAAGAGCTCATATATTAGAAGGTCTCATCGTTGCCAGCAATCATATTGACCGAGTGATTGAATTGATTCGAGAGTCTGAAAATCCAGATGCAGCTCGTGAAAGATTAATGCAAGAATTTGAATTAAGCGAAGTTCAAGCCAAAGCAATAGTGGAAATGAGATTGAGACAGCTTACAGGTTTAGAACAATCGAAATTACATTCGGAGTTCGATGAACTCACCCAGCGAATCGAGAGGTACAAAGAAATTTTATCTAGTAAAGATTTGAGAATGGACATTGTCAAAGAAGAACTCATTGATACTAAAGAACGCTTTGGAGATCTTCGGAGAACAGAAATAGACTTTCAAGGTGGCGAATTTCAAATTGAGGATATGATTCCCAATGAACAAGTAGTGATTACAGTGTCCAATGAAGGATACATTAAAAGGACGCTCCTTGAAAATTACCGAACTCAGAATAGGGGAGGAAAAGGTCAAAAAGCCTCCGATACAAAAACAGAAGATTTTATTGAAAAAATCTATGTTGCGACCACGCATCAGTATATGATGTTTTTTACTGATTATGGAAAGTGTTACTGGCTTCGCGTGTATCAACTTCCTGAAGGATCCAAAACTTCAAAGGGAAGGCCGATACAAAATCTAATCAAGTTAGAAGATGGTGAAAAAGTCCAATCCATTATTTGTGCTCAAAACTTAAAAGATGAAGCATATATAGATAGCCATTATGTAGCTATGGTGACTAAAAAAGGGATCATAAAAAAAACCCTTTTAAAAAACTTATCAAATATTCGCACCAATGGTATTAAGGCCATGAGAATGTTTCCCGAAGATGAGTTATTAGCAGCAAAATTGACCAATGGGAAATCACAAATTTTACTCGCCAAAAAATCTGGAAGAGTGATTCGTTTTGATGAATCTAAAGTGTCACCAACCAGTCGCCATTCAAGAGGCGTAAAGGGCATAAAAATTGATAAAGTTTCGGATTATTTAGTTGGCGTTGTTTCGGTTGAGCACGAGCAAAAGGATTTACTAGTCATCTCAGAAAATGGTTATGGGAAGCGATCCGCAGTTGAGGATTATCGTTTGACCAATCGTGGTGGTAAAGGAGTCATTGGTCTAAAAATCACAAAAAAAACAGGAGACTTAATTGCTATATTAGGGGTTCAAGAAACAGACCAACTGATGATCATCAATCAATCTGGAATCGCTATACGAACGTCTTTAGAGTCAATTCGAGTTATGGGTAGAAGCACTCAAGGTGTTAAGATTATTGAACTCAATGATAAGGATAAAATCGCGTCTGTTACTAAAATTGAACAAGGTTTATTAAGACAAAAAGAAGAAGAAACAAGTTGACTCGTTTTAACTGTTTTTGTAAATTAGCAATCATACACTAATGTAAACAACCATATATGAGAAATTTGAATTGGATTTTAATTATTTGTTTTGCTACAATTACAGTAGTTAGTGCTCAAAAGAAAGAGTTGAGAACGGCTAATAAAATGTTTGAAAAAGGCCAATTGCAAGAATTAAAAGCGTATCTTGATGAAAATCAATCAATTTTTGAAAATGCTGACCAGCGTATCCTAGACGATTTAAGCGTCTTACAAGGAAAAATAGCCCGATTAGATCGCAATTACTCCAAGGCTCTAAAAATCGTACAATCTCTTGAGTCCAAGGAGTCTTATGCAGAACAAGTCAACACGATGAAAGACTCTCTTGTAAATGACTTAATCACAGAAGCCATTCAAGCGAATGAAAATAAAAATTATGCGGAAGCGGCCGACAAACTCTACATGAGTTATTCACTTCGCCCCGATCAATACCAAGATTATCTTTATTTCGCTGCTTCAAGTGCTATTGCTGCAAAGGATACATTAGCAGCATTGGACTATTACAATCAATTAAAGGATATGAAATATGAGGGAATTCAAACGAAATATTTTGTGACAGAAAAAAAATCTGGAGAAGAACTTGAAGTTTCATTATCTGAATATGAGATTTTTCAACGTTCAAAAGACTACGAAAATTTTCGAAAGGAGCAAACGCCATCAAAGTATCCGGAAATAGTAAAAAATCTTGGAATTTTATACCTACAAATTGGAGAAACGGATACAGCTTTAGCAGTGATTCAAGAGGCTCGAAAACAAAATCCAGAAGATTTAGAACTAATTTTAACTGAGGGGAATATTTACATCCAATTAGATGAAAAAGAAAAATTTTTAGAATTAACGGAATTGGCAGCTGAAAGAGATCCCAATAATGCTCTTATTTTTTTCAACTTGGGTGTGGTTACATCAGATTTAGAAGAAGATGAAAAAGCTCGTGAATATTATGAAAAGTCCATTGCAATAGATCCAACATACATGAATGCCTATTTGAACTTGACGAATCTAATTTTAGAAGAAGATCAAGAAATCGTTGATCAAATGAATAATCTGGGGACTTCTAAAGCAGATGATGCTAAATATGAAGAATTAAAAGCGAAGCGAGAAGAACTTTATCTTGAGACCATACCACTTTTAGAAAAAGCGTTGACGATTGAAAATAACTGTGGCGTTATTCGTACGCTCCAAAATATTTACAATGTGCTTGATGATTCTGAAAAATTAAATCAATACAGAGATTTGTATATCCAAGAATGTTCTGTAGAATCTGAATAATTGGATCTCATGGAACCGATTGAAGGGGATGTAAATCAATGATAGAAGGACAAAGTCAAGGATAAATTACGATTTGTTCTTTTCTTAAAATTAAAAGCATGTGGGGTTTTGTAGTTATTAGTTAACCTCAGACGAGCATCGATAATTTGGTTAAAAGTGGAAAATGAATCCGTATGGTGAATTTCTGTGAAGTATAACCAAGCAGCCAAACCCAATGGAGTGGAATCATCGATCCTAGGATTCATCTTATTTGTTTTAGGTACTTCTATAAACAACACCCAAAAGAAACAGTGTTAAATATTTAATTTTTGGACAAGATACCATTTCATAAAAGTTATTTTTGTATCCCCTTTGGAGAGGTGCCAGAGTGGTAATGGAGCAGATTGCTAATCTGTAGTCGTGCAAGCGGCTCCAGGGTTCGAATCCCTGTCTCTCCGCGGTTTTAAATTTCTATAGGTAATCAGATTTATTGAAAAGTAATTTAAAAAGCATCATCATCCGTATGGACGCGTAGCTCAGCTGGATAGAGCATCTGCCTTCTAAGCAGACGGTCATAGGTTCGAATCCTATCGCGTTCACTATTTGCAAAACGACTCAAATCTGATTTGAATCAGACTTCAGTGGTTCGATTCTTTTAAACCAATTTGAATTGAGGAGTTAAAAAACCCGATTAATCCTCGTTGTATTTTTTATTGGAGCCATAGAACTTATCGATGGGATATTTGGACTGATTGATTTTCATTTTTTCTTTAAAAGCATCCTCTAAATTGATATTGAATTTATGCGATAAAAGTAACAGTGAGTAAAAAACGTCACCAATTTCAAGCTTGAGTTTTTTAGAATCGATTTGTTCTTCTGATTTCCATAGAAATAATTCTAATAATTCATTGGACTCTATACTTAGGCACATAGCCAAATCTTTAGCATGATGGTATTGTTCCCAATTTCTTTTTTTTCGAAAATTTAGTATTTGTTGAGTCAATCTTTTTTGAAATTCATCCATTATATACGTTTTGGTTATGCCAATCTATAAAAGTTTGAGCTGGCTTTTCTTTTATAGATTCAGGTAGTATTAATTTTTGACCGTGGTAACGGTTATGATATAATTCTCCACGTTCGTATTTGTGTTGTAATTTTTTTGAAACTTCAATTTTCATTTCATTAGTAATGGTGATGTATCCCGTGTCAAATAATTCATGAATGTCAGATTTCAACAATAGACCATTTGAAACAAAATGTGGACCAGAACTAGCATATGGTTTGATATGAGCGGCTTCTAGAACAGGTAAGACATCTACTCCTGAGATAACACATCTTTTATCGTATGCATTTGTTAAAGACATACGAAAAGAGGATTGTCCATAACGAACTTTTGATAAATATCTTTTTTGAAAATCATCTTTTGGGGTTTCTATTTTGAAAGGACTTTTTTCATCAGGTTTTCGATCAAAAAAATGATACTGGTTTAATGTATCCTCAATTTGGTGCCATAATATTTTACCAACATGATCTTCAGTGGAGTACAGTTTATAGCTAACTATATTGGAGGACCAATCAACTGGAGGCTCAATCCACTGACTTTGGTTAAAGAAAATGGGATCAGTCAGTATAATGTTTCCTATTTTTGGATTGTCAGAAGATGATCCATGAGAGTAATTATGTGAAAAAATTCGGTTTTTAAATTCAATGTAAGTGTCAAAACCATTTTTTTTACCAAAATACTGCCAAGCAGCTGTTACAGGAAGTCGTGAAAAACTAGTAAAAAACCCTATCCCCGCAATGACATTTCTGGGAGATTTTAATTTGAAAAGTATGGGACCCCCTTGAGTTAAAGCTGTAAAATTTGACCCTCCAGGTCTCCAAAAGTTTACGCCCTCTAATTTACCCTCTGAAGATTTTTTGGATAGGAAATCAAACCAATCCAAATCTGTAACAGCAACACAAAATTTCATTCAGCACTTAATATCTAAGGTAATTTAATCGGAGTTTCGATAGGCAATTTAATATAAATCACTGATTTTTACGCAAATAATTACCCGTCGATCATCAGTTATATGAAGTTTCAAAGAACTGGATTTTTTTACTGCCAAGGCATGGATGGTTTTAGTTCTTGAACTCATTCATTGCTTCCAATAATAATGGCTGATTCCTTTTCTTTTTAAGAGTACCTCGATGCTTTTTTTTTTGGATGTTCACTTCTAGTTGATGGGCAATGAACTTTTCAAATAGGGTTGTATTGATCGCCTTTGGATAGTCGTCGTGTTCACGAACCATCAGACGGAAGAGATAGCTAGCCAAGAGGGTCATGAACCAATCCAAATCGACTTTGATGACCAATCAGGAAGATACCTATTGAGATGAAAACATTCGATGTATTGCCTGTTGGCTTTTTCAACCAACCATCACTGTTGTTTCTTTTATCTCGATTTGGAAGACGGTTTTTTCAAAGTCTCTAGTGATGATCCCCACAGGCTTAATTTTTCTATGCTCCTTGAGGACGATTGGCCAGATGCCCTGATCATAACCCCTCAAAAAGACTTTTTCATCAAAAACTTTGAGGGGTAGCTTTTGATTGGAAAAACGTTCCATTATAAAGGTTTTTAACTAATTTTGAGACGTTGGCCGATGCGATTCATTATTTCTTTTCCTAGTTGAAGAATGATGATTAACAAGAGGCAATCATCATCCCAAGAGATAGTTATTGATAACTAGTGAATTTAATACGGCTTGCTAGCTGACAAGTGCTCTGTTCCTTTTGTCTGATCAATGATTTTCTAAAGCCCCCAGATTGGGAATGGTGGTGAGATTTAGGTTGACTATACCGCTATGGAGTGCCTCTTTTTTAAGAAATTCGCATTGAAAGGATCTTTTTTAGAGACCTCCTCTCAGACGCCTTTTTTAAAATCATGATGCGATGGTTTATTATTGTGATAGATGTGATAAAAAATAACAAAACATAAGATGATTCGAGCAAAAAGTCGTGGTAGAATAACTGATATACAGAGATTGGAGGAGTTACGTGGGAGCCATCTTACTCACTATAATGTTGAAAGACTCGTAGCCTATTGACTACGACATCGAATCTTGAAAAAGGAACATTAGGATTGAAAGAGGTGTGTCAATGTCCCCAAACGCACGTTGGTTTTCAAACAAAATTTGTTCGGAAAAAGAGCTACTATGATTGCTGATACGTATATAAAAAATCAGTGGAAATGATTCATTCATTATTCAGTAAAACCTCATTCGACTTACTTTAGCAATTTAAATTTGTGGCACATCAAACTCAGAGTTTAAATTGTTTTTTTTGAGTTGTTAAGAGTTAAAACATGATCATCGGAATACCAAAAGAAATAAAACCACAAGAAGCTCGAGTTGGCATAACGCCTTCTGGTGCCCTTACTCTTATCGAAAATGGCCATAAGGTTTTAATTGAAACAAAAGCAGGAGAATTGAGTGGGTTTGATGATCCATTTTATCGAGAAGTTGGGTGTGAAATTGCTAACAATATCCAACAAGTTTATCAGCAATCACAAATGATTTTGAAAGTAAAAGAACCGATAGAAAAAGAATACTCTTTAATCCGTAAAGAACATACCATTTTTACTTATTTCCATTTTGCTTCAAATAAAAAACTAACAAAAGCCATGATGGATAGTAATGCAACATGTATTGCTTATGAAACAGTCGAAGAAAATGGACGTTTGCCTCTTTTAATACCTATGTCAGAAGTAGCGGGTCGAATGGCTACACAGCAAGGTGCCAAATATCTTGAAAAACCACAGTCAGGGTTTGGTATTCTTCTAGGTGGCGTGACGGGAGTCCCTCCGGCCAATGTGATGATTTTGGGCGGTGGAGTCGCTGGGACAGAGGCTGCAAAGATGGCTGCAGGCTTAGGAGCGAATGTGACGATATTTGATAATAATCTAGATCGACTTAGGAAATTAAACGATATGTTGCCCCCCAATGTCACTCCCATTTATTCAACTCATTTGAATATTCTACAAGAAATCCAACGATCACATTTAATCATTGGTACGGTATTAATTCCAGGAGCTAAAGCTCCTAAATTAATTACCAAAGACATGCTCCAAAAAATGCAACATGGAACTGTTTTGGTTGATGTTGCTATCGATCAAGGGGGTTGTTTTGAAACATCGGAGCCAACAACTCATCAAGATCCCATAAAAATAAAAAAGGGCATCATCCATTATGCGGTTACCAATATGCCTGGAGCTGTACCCAATACCTCAACGATTGCACTAACCAACGCAACTTTAAATTATGCATTGGAAATAGCCAATCAAGGTTGGCAAACAGCTACTAAAAATAATTCAGCAATCGAAAAGGGACTCAATATTGTCAATGGAAAAATAGTTTCTCAACCGGTCCTTGAAGCTTACAACAATTGAATGGATTTCAGAAATTTTTAGTCAAAGAGCGGACAATTTCATTTTCAGGAAAAAACTCTTTTAACATTACTTTTAAGGCTGTGTATACGGGAATTGCGATAATCATACCAAGAGGGCTTGTTAAGATTCCAGTTGCTATAATGACGAAAAATATTTCTAAAGGATGTGATTTGACACTAGTGGAATAAATGAAGGGTTGACTAAAAAAATTGTCAACCAATTGGCCCAAAATAAAACCCATCAGAACATACAAAGTTCTTGGAAGAATATGGGAGATAAAATCTTCACCAATAAAACTGCTCATCGTCAGCAAGGAAATTAAAATGCCCCCAATGATGGGACCCACGTAAGGGATGAGATTCATCAGAGCACATAAAAAGGCAATAATGAAGGCATTTTTGACGCCAAAAATGGTCAATAAAACGGTATAAATGACAATTAATATGGATACTTGCATGACCAAGCCTACGAAATATCGAGATAGAAGAGTTTTAATTTTGCTTAATGATGTACTGACACGGTTTTTGACTTTTTCGGGAGATATTGTCAATATCATTCTTTTTAAAAGTTTACTATCCTTTAAAAAAAAGAAAAGAATAAAGACAACAGAAAATAATCCAAAGGTGATGCTACCAATGGTGGTCAACAAACTATTGAATAATTGGGGAATAAAGTCTAAATCTAAATCCTGAATTAAATTAGAAAACTCCCACTGATTATCTAAGATGGGATGATTGATGTTCAAAGCATGACCAATTTCTTGTAGGATGTATTCTATATCAGATTCAAGATTCTCTACATTTAACAGAGACAGGTTTTTACTCTGTTGTGTAATCAATGGGATAAATAACCAAAATAATAACAACACGATGATGAGCATCAAAAAAATGGTAATGGTTGATGCCAAAACATTTCCATGACGGAATCTAAAAAATCTTTGAAGAAAATGATTGATGGGATGTCCAATCAAACTCAACACACCTGCAATAGCGATATACGCTATCAATGATTTAACTTCAATGAGAAGCCAAATGACAGTCGCAATGAACAATAACCGAAAAACTGCTTTTAATATCCCTGAAGAAATTTCAGATGAAATCATAATCAAATATAGTGATACATCAGGTTTGAGTTTTTAGGAATGCGCCAAGTTTAATTTTGCCTTAGGCGTTGTGTTTAAATTTCCGATGATGCCTTTTTGTAATTTAAAATACCCTGCAATACCAATCATTGCTGCATTGTCTGTTGTATATTGTTTTGGAGGAAAAAATAAACGATACTCACTGGAGTCAAATAGATGATGACAATGTTTAAAAAGAAAACGATTACATGAAACACCACCTCCAAAGACAATTTGCTTCAATCCTGTTTTGGTTACAGCATCTTTAATTTTATGAGTCAAATGTTCAATCATAACTTTCTGTAGGGAGGCACATAAATCAGCTTTATTGTTTTTTATAAAGCCTTCATCTTCATTGATATTCTTTAATACAAAATTTTTAAAAGCCGTCTTCAGACCACTATAACTTAAATGAAACTTTGGCGTGGATGGTAATGGAAATTGAAATCGATCCGGATTCCCTTTTTGTGATAATTGATCAATTAAATGTCCAGAAGGATAATCGAATCCCAATAAAGTACCGCATTTGTCAAAGCATTCACCAATGGCGTCATCTAAAGTAGTTCCTATTTCTTGAAAAGTAAAAACATCTTTGATAATGGCTATTTGTGTATGACCGCCTGAAAGAGTAACTCCTAAAAACGGAAAAGCAGGTTCTTTTTTATGTGCTCCTTTGATAAAATGGACTAATAGATGTGCTTGCATATGATGCACTTCAATGAGTGGGATATTCAATGAAAGAGCAAGTGATTTTGCAACAGAACTCCCTACTAATAACGATCCAATCAAGCCAGGTCCTACCGTGTATGCGATTGCATGAACTTGCTTGATTTTCATTTTGGCTAATGCCAAAGCATGGTCAATGGTTGGTATGATTTTTTTTTGATGATCTCGAGAAGCTAGTTCTGGAACAACTCCTTGATAGAATTGATGGACTGATTGACTGTAAATAACATTAGATAAAACACTCCGATCTCTTAATAAGGCAACAGAGGTGTCATCACAAGAGGTTTCAATTGACAAGATATATTTGTAATTTCGCATGAGTCCTCCGTGATTAGAACATACAAAAGTAGAGCATTAAAAGAGGTCTCGGAATTCTCACCTATTTGTTAATTGGCACTTTGGTGGTCCTTTTGATTGGTCCATTGATTTTGTCGTTACCAGGTGTGCAAAATCGAATTGTTAATCGGATCGCTCAAAATCTTAGTGAAAAAATAGGTGGTGATTTGCAAATTGAATCTTTAGAATTAAAGTATGATGGGCAGTTAGGATTAAGCGGAATTCAAGTGAAAGATTATAAGGATAATCCTTTGCTAGAAATCGATCAAATAGAAACGTCTATTACCGAAATCAACAAATTAATCAATGGTGAATTAGATTTTGGACAACTCGTATTGAATGGCTTAAATCTAGAAGTCAATAAGTACCAAAATGACTCCATTAATTCATTAGAAATTCTCTTAAATGATATCAAATTAAAGCAAGAAAGCCAAAGAGATTTTAAATTGAAAACACAATTCATATTATTGAATGATGCCCAGATTTCTTATCAGGATATGGCACAGCCATCCAATAATTATTCGATGGATTCTCTTTATGTTCTATTGCATGATGTGGATATTCAATCTGATGATGTTCATGCCACATTAACAAACATCCAATGGCGTTCAAATCAGTATCAAGATAGTCATCAGAATTCAATTTCGGGTGTTTTGGCATTTACTGATGGGAAAGATCTAGCAATAAACAATTTGTCAATCGATTATGAAAAATCTAAAATTTCAGGCGATCTATCAATCCATAATTTACAAGGTTTAATCAACCAATTAGGCAGTGAATCAATCATAAATGTCCATTTTGAAAATGCTATTTTATATCCAGGAAGATTGGGTTTACATCAGTACTTTTCGTCAGACTATAGTCTAAATTGTAGTGCTCAGATTAAGGGTTCTGCTAATAATATCAATATTTCAGAATTATTTTTAAATAATGATCAATTTGATTTTTTTGGAAATATTCAATTAAATGATGTATTCACGAGTGCCCTAAAGTTAAAAGCTGATATTAATCGTTTCAATGCTCAAATAGGAGCTTTCAAGGGCATCTCTTTCCCAATTCAAAAGGAACTGAACAAGATTGCGATTCATTCATTAAATCTTCATGGAAATATGGCATTGGAAGATCAAAAAATGATTTTAGATATCCATGGAAATACTAACTTGGGAGGGGTGAATATCCAAGGTGACCTTGGACGGGGACTCATTCAACAAAAAAAAGGTAATAAATCCACAGATTTAATTCTTGGCCTCCAAGAATTCGATTTACACAAAGCCTTAAAAATCGATAATCGGCTGCAGTTAAATGGTCAAATAATAGTCAATAGTTCCCAGCTGTTTGTTGATGATCTACTGACTCTTCAATGGGAGCTGAAAGAATTTTCAAGTCTGTACAAAAACTCTTTTATTGACTCCATTGTTTCTAAAGGAAGTATCAAGAATAATGAAGTTGTTTTTGACCTTGATATGGATGCTCCATTTTTAAAACATCAAGGGAAATACCAAATAGGTTTCAAACAAGGAAAAAAAGAGCTACACATTGATAATCAATTGTCACTTCAAAACGAAAATAATTTATTAGCCATTCCAAACTGGGAGAGGGGATCGTTTCAAGGCGTAATCAATGCCAAACTCACTGGAACCAATTGGGAAAATCTGATTGGAAGTATCTTATTTGATGAGTTAAACGTTAGAAATAAAAACCAACAAATTCCTATTAATCAGGTATTGATTGTGTCTCAAACAATGGATGAGATTCGTTCCATTTCATTAATAGGAGACCAGCAAATAAGAGGCAATGTATCGGGCCAATACCAATACAAACAATTATGGAATGTATTAAAACAATCAATTTATAAAAGCTTAGGGTATACCACAACCGCCAATCAATCGACGAATCAAGAATTTGAATTTGATTTATTCTTAGGTCAACAGTTGATGTCATCGTTGCTTCCCAATGTATTTCAATCAGACGATATAGAAATCATGGGACAACTTTCCAACCAAAAGAATCTTTTTGATTTACAACTCAATTCAAACCGAATCACGTATCAGAATTTAAAATATGAAAAATTAAAGTTGTTTTTGAAGCTCCAAAATTTTCAACATAACAATCATTTTTCTTTTTCAAGTTTTCAAAGAAATGAGTTTCAATTATTGAAAACATCATTACAAGGCAATGGTAAAAGTGGAGATTTAAAATATGTATTGAATTTTGTTGGAAAAAATCAAAATGAAGGTCAAATAAAATTTAATCAGTTTCAAAATGAACAGATGTTAGTTCTTAATTTTTTGGATTCTAACATCACCTATAATGGTATTGATTGGAATATACCGGCTATTACGGATGATCAACAGCAAATCACATATGATGTGCCAGAAAACAAACTTTCTATCAAATCATTTGTCGTCGAAGGCCCTGAAAAATCCATATCATTAACAGGATTTCATTCAGATAAAGAAAATTTGATGTTTGGATTGCAAGTGATTAATGCCTCACTTGAAAACATCATTCAACCTTCTCCCGATTTTGCATTTAGAGGAAGAGCCGATGTGTTTGTTGATTACTCGACGATAAGAGCCAACGATAAGTTAATTTTTAATGCCAATATCGAAGATTTTGTGTTAAACAATCAGTATTTGGGAAAAACAACTTTTAAAATCCAGCAAACAAGTTTTGAAGATTTTCTCGATATTGATTTCAAGATTATCAACAGTGGATTGACTCAATTAGAAGCCAATGGTGAATTGTGGTTGGATGATGCTCCACGTATTGACCTGGACATTGACTTCAATAATTTTGATATTTCGTTTTTAAATCGAATTACCGATCCTTCGGTCAATCAAATTCGAGGGACTGTATTGGGAAATGTGCGTCTCGATGGGCCTCTAAAGAATCTTCAACACAATGGTCATTTGGTGCTATCAAATGGAGGGGTTTCGATTCCATTTTTGAACATAGACTACTCTTCTGATCAAGTCGATGTCATATTATCAGACCAAGCTTTTATTTTCAATAATGGCCAATATTTTGATTCCACATATGGGACTTCGATGTTTTTAGAAGGAAGAATTTTTCATCAAGATTTTAAGAATTGGCAATTGGATTTGGATGCCCGATCAGATAGGATGTTGCTCGTCAATAAGGAGGAACAAGAAGATGCCATTTTCACTGGATTGGGCTATCTAAAAGGAAGTGCACATATTGAGGGTTTGACTCGAAGTTTATTTATAGAAATTTCTGGACAAACTCAAGTTGGTACCTCAATACGCATTCCACAACTCATCGATACAGATGCTCTATTAGATACATCATTCATCAGTTTTGTGGATAGAAATGAGGTATCAGACAATTCAATAGCCATCAATGAATTGCTGCAACCACAAACTATTCGAGGAATCACTTTAGATTTTAATTTAGATATTACCGACCAAGCTGAAATTGAAATTATTACCGAACCACAGTTTGGAAGTTTTCTGTCTGGCCGAGGTACGGGGAGAATGCAATTAGAAATTGATACCAATGGGAAATTTAATATGCTAGGAGAGTATACTGTATCTGAAGGATTTTATAATTTCAAATATTTAGGTTTAATTGATAAAGATTTTGAGGTGTTGTCGGGAAGCAACATCATTTGGGATGGAGACCCTTCTCAGGCACAAATGTCTATCGATGCGATATATCAAGTTCCTGGTGGGGCAAATCCTTCGGTGTTATTAGAAACCCCAAGTTTTAGTAAAAAAATTCCGACCAATGTCATGATTGAAATTCAAGGAAATATTCAGAGACCTGATGATCCCGTATTTGCTATCGATTTTCCCAATGCTAGTGGAGTCGTCATATCTGAAATTAATTACCAACTAGCGGACCCTCAAAATGCTCAATTACAAGCTCTTTCTTTATTATCTCAAGGAATATTTATCAGGGATGTCAGTGTTTCGCTAGCTGGAATCACGAGTAATCTATTCCAAGCGTTTTCTGATGTTGTGAGTGATTTATTAGGTCAAGAAGAGGATAAACTCAAAATGGGACTGAATTATCTTCAAGGAGATAAAAGCCAAATTTTAGATTTTACCACCGCAGACCGATTGGGATTGAGTTTGTCAACTCAAATCACAGATCGTATTTTAATTGAAGGCAATTTAGGAGTTCCAATTGGCGGGATTGAACAAACGTTTATTATAGGGGATATTCGAATCGATTTTATTCTCAATCAACAAGGCACACTCAGGGCTAGAATATTTAATCGAGAAAATGAATTGCGTTATATTGGTGATGAACTCGGTTATACCCAGGGTATTGGGTTATCATATACTGTCGATTTTGAGACATTTGGAAACCTTGTACAAAAAATAGTGTCATCTCAATAAATGAACGGAGTGTCATAGAGGCTTCAGAGTCCATGATCAATCAAGGCACACCTCGCAACGCTTAAAAACTGAATTACACCCTAATAGTTAAATTTGCGACTTCCAAATTTTTATTTTTTATGCAAGACAAAATTCAGTTTGAATACAATGGTAAAGTTGTTGATTTGCCCATTTTTAAAGGTGTTAAAGGGGAACAAGCTATTGATATTCGTCAACTTCGAAACACCACAGGGTTAGTTACCTACGATCCTGGTTATAAAAACACAGGTTCTTGTCAAAGTGCCATCACCTATCTCGATGGAGAGGCCGGTTTGCTCATGCATCGAGGGTACTCAATTGAGGATTTATGTGAAAATTGCTCGTTTATCGAGGTCATTCATTTATTGATTTTTGGGAACCTTCCGACAACATCTGAAAAAGATGAATTCTTAAATGAAATTCGTGAAAAATCATTGGTTGATGAGGATTTAAAAGGAATTCTTAAAAGCTTCCCTAAAACAGCTCATCCCATGTGCATCTTAGCTTCACTAACAGCTGGTTTGGTTGCATTCACTCCCCATTTAGGCTCCTATACTGGTATCGATCAAATGAGATCATCAATCATCAAACTTCTTGCGGCTTTTCCAATTTTAGCATCATGGACACATCGAAAAAGTCGTGGTTTGCCATTAAATTATGCCAATACATCCCTTTCCTATGTTGGTAATATTGCTTATATGATGTTTCGTCAACCTCATATGGAGTATTATCCAAATCCAATTGAAGTGAAAGCACTTAATAAACTATTGATTTTACATGCTGATCATGAACAAAACTGTTCCTCTTCTACGGTGCGGATTGTTGGTTCTTCACATGCTGATTTATTTCCATCTATTGCTGCTGGATTATCGGCTCTTTGGGGGAAATTACATGGTGGAGCCAATCAAGCTGTGATTGAAATGTTGATACAAATCATCAAGGATGGAAATAATATTCAGAAATTTATTGATAAAGCAAAAGATAAAAAAGATCCTTTCCGTTTAATGGGTTTTGGTCATCGAGTCTATCGTAATTTCGATCCTCGATCAAAATTATTAAAGAATATTGCCAAAGAAGTTTTAGGTCAAAAAAAGAATGTTGACCCCATACTAGAAACAGCAATAGAGTTGGAGCAAAGAGCTTTAGAGGATGAATATTTTATTTCTCGCAAATTGTATCCTAATGTTGATTTTTATTCGGGGCTGATTTATCGAGCAATGGACATCCCGACCAAAATGTTTACGGTCATGTTTGCTCTTGGTAGACTACCGGGTTGGATTGCACAGTGGATTGAAATGCGTCAAAATAATGAACCCATTGGAAGGCCGAGACAAATCTATGTTGGTCACAAGTCAAGAAGACTGAAGTAATGCGATGTCTCAACCATATGGATTTAAGTTTGTACGACAGTCATCGGCTGTAGAAAAGAATTTTTGAATAGATTCAAATGACTTTTTATCATTCATTTGAAAATTCGATTCAGTCGTTTTTTAGTCAAGAGTATGGTTTCTTAATCGATGAGATTGATTTTCAACTCACTCGAAAAGAGTTTGAAGGGGATATCACAATCGTTGTTTTTCCCTATTTAAAAAAGTGTCGGGTGTCACCTAAAGAATTAGCCAATCAATTAGGTGTTTATTTAGAAAGTCGAAACCAATACATTAAATCATATAATGTCGTTGGGGGATTTTTAAATTTAAGCATCACCGATGAATTTTATTTCAATACCTGCAGGCTAATATTTGAATCTAGTGCTTTTGGTTTTCAGAAAACCAGCAAATCAAATGAAACCGTATTGGTCGAATTCTCATCGCCAAATACCAATAAACCACTTCATTTAGGGCATATTCGAAATAATTTATTGGGGCATGCTGTTGCTAATATCTTAGAAGCAAATGGAAAAAACGTGCGACGAGTACAAATTGTCAATGATCGGGGAATCCACATATGTAAATCAATGGTGGCTTGGAAAAAATTTGCAAAAAAGCAAACTCCAAAATCGACTCAGACCAAGGGAGATCATTTTGTTGGTCAGTATTACGTCACTTTTGAAAAGGAATATAAAAAGCAAATCAAAAAACTAATCGATGATGGTTTCAGTGAATCGGATGCAAAACAAAAGGCCTCTTTGATGATAGAAACTCAATCATTATTAAGAAAATGGGAGTCCGGAGATCCTTCAACCATCGATTTATGGAAACAACTCAATCATTGGGTATCCTCTGGTTTTGATCAAACCTATGAGAAACTCGGAGTCTCTTTTGATAAAATCTACTATGAAAGTCAAACCTATTTATTGGGTCGAAAAATTGTCGACAAAGGCCTCAAAGAGGGAATTCTCTATCAAAGAGAGGATGGTTCGATCTGGATAGATTTAACTCAAGAGGGATTAGATGAAAAATTATTGATTCGATCCGATGGAACTTCTGTCTACATGACTCAAGACTTGGGGACTGCCGTTTTAAGATCCGAAGATTTTCCAACGATGAATTCCATGATTTATGTCGTTGGAAACGAACAGAATTATCATTTTCAAGTATTGTTTTTGATACTTCAAAAACTCAATTATCAATGGGCAAAAAATTTAATTCATTTGAGTTATGGCATGGTTGATTTACCATTTGGAAAAATGAAAAGTAGAGAAGGTACTGTTGTTGATGCAGACGAATTGATTGAAAAAATGGTCGATACGGCCAAAGCCAAAACTCAAGAAACTGGAAAAGTGGAGCATTTAGACGACGATCAAAAGCAAGAATTATATTCATCAATTGGTCTTGGAGCTCTGAAATACCAATTATTAAAAATTGACCCTAAAAAAAGAATTTTATTTAATCCTAATCAATCCATTGATTTTCAGGGAAATACTGGAACTTTTATTCAATATGCCTATGCTCGAATCCATACCATGTTATCGAAAACTAAAAAGATTGAATTCTTAAACACTGATGGACTCGTCATGGAACCTCTTGAAAAGGAGATTATTAATTTACTGATGCTGTATCCACAGGTCCTTTTCAATGCCGCTGAAAAATTAGACCCTTCTCTTGTCGCAAATTATTTATATGATTTAGTCCGACACTTTAATCGATTTTATCAAAATATTCCGATACTGTCGGCTTCTCACTCAAATCAAATGGAATTTAGAACGACATTATCGAAAACAGTCGCTCATACGATCAAAAGTGCTTGTTCTTTATTGGGTATTGAAGTACCCAATCAAATGTAGTGAGGGAGACGATAGATCATTCAAACAAAGGAATGTTTTGATTCATGAATCAATTCAAACAGTTATGGATAAGAGTATTCCAAACCTAGTAATTTTACACTTATTTTAAAATCAAATGAAACATTACGAAATTGTTGTTATCGGATCTGGTCCTGGTGGATATGTTGCCGCTATTCGTTGTGCTCAATTAGGAAAAAAAGTAGCGATTATTGAACGATATGCAACTTTGGGAGGTACTTGTCTCAATGTTGGATGCATCCCTTCCAAAGCACTATTGGATTCTTCTCATCATTATGACCATTTAAAAAACCATAGTCAACAACATGGAATCAATGTAGATAAAGCATTCATTAAGTTTGATTTGAACCAAATGATGAATCGTAAAAATGATGTCGTTGATAAAACAATAGGAGGGATTAATTATTTGATGAAAAAAAACAAAATCGATGTTTATTATGGTCATGGAAGTTTTAATGATTCCAACTTAATAGAAATAAAATCATTGGAAAAAGAGGACAAAATATCATTTAATAAAGCGATTATAGCGACTGGATCGAAACCAAACACTTTGCCGTTTATTAAAGTGGATAAAGAACGTATCATCACATCGACTGAAGCTCTTGCATTGAAAGAAATACCAAAACATTTAATGATCATTGGTGGAGGAGTGATCGGACTTGAATTAGGTCAAGTATACCATCGATTAGGATCTCAAGTATCGATTATCGAATATGAGGATCGAATTATTTCATCCATGGATAGCGATATGAGTAAAGAATTGACTAGAGTATTCAAAAAATCGGGCATTAATTTTTATGTTTCTCATCAAGTAACTAGTGTTAACCGTCATCAAGAAATAGTTACAGTTCAAGCTAAAAATAATCAAGGAGAATCCGAATCATTTGAAGGTGATTATTGTTTGGTTTCAGTGGGAAGAAAACCCTATACAGAAAATTTAGGTTTGGAAAAAGTGGGTGTCGAAGTCAATGATTTTGGTCAAATTCGAGTCGATTCTCATCTACAAACTTCAGTTTCCAATATTTATGCCATCGGTGATGTGATTCAGGGAGCGATGTTAGCCCATAAAGCAGAAGAAGAAGGTATTTTGGTGGCGGAATATCTTTCGGGACAAAAGCCTCATATCGATTATAATTTGATTCCTAATGTGATTTATAGCTGGCCTGAAGTTGCATCTGTGGGGAAAACAGAAGATCAAATCAAGCAGATAGGGCAAGATTATAAAGTGGGTAAGTTTCCTATGAGGGCTTTAGGTAGGGCGAGAGCTAGTGGAGACATTGATGGATTGGTCAAGATCATAGCGGATAAACAAACCGATCAAGTTTTGGGCGTTCATATCATCGGAGCTCGAGCTTCAGATATTATTGCTGAAGCGGTTGTCGCGATGGAATTTCAGGCCTCTGCAGAAGATATCGCTAGAATTTCACACGCACACCCAACATTTACCGAGGCGGTCAAAGAAGCGGCTCTTTCAGCCAGTGAGAATAGGCCTATTCATTTATAACTTAAGAAATTCGTTCTTTTGAAATGACTTTGATTAAGTAGTATTGAATTGAAGATGCATCAGCAGGGGGATTTTCTACCTTTTCAGTAAAATATTTGATTTTATATCGGTAACCCCGCTTTGGTTGTAGTCCATGAATATGGCCGTAGAATAATTGCCAACCATTTTCATTGACGGTTTCTCCATATTGAACCAGCAAACAATTTTGAGGTCCGACTCCTATGCATTCTTTTGTTTGATGATGAATCCACATTAAATGGACTTCTCTATTGGTAGAAGATTGCACTTCGTTTTTAGATTGAATACGGATTAAAGTGTATTGTGAGTAAGCCCCATTACTTTGAGGTTGAGGATAAGTATTGACTCGAACTAATAATTCATAAATATATCCAGGGGCGTATTCAAAATCGATGATTTCATGGTTGATGACATTCCATGGTTTATCGGGATCAAATGAATTGCCTATTTGAACTCTGAAACATTCATTGGTTGGTTGATTTTGACACTGTCCCAAACGCGCATCAATCCAGTAGGTTAATTCAAAAGTCGATTCAAAGTTTAAGTCTTCAGCTAGTTCACAGCTTAAGAAACCGAGTGCAAAAAAAAGAACTAATTTTTTCATGATATTTCCGTTTCAATTTATCGATGCCATAAACAATACCAATGCATAAAAGGATAAACAATATAGCACCAATCGCTACTTGCCAAGAATTTAACGATTTTGGAAATAACTTTTGCAAACCGATTCCTGAAAGACTACCAAACAATATAAAATAATGAACAACATAGAGTACTAAAGTTTTAGTCCCAATAAATTTCAATGACTTTTGACGCATGAATTTTTCAAAAAGCATAAAAACCCCCACTAATAAAAAAACATCACCAAGTCGAATAAATAAATAATTATTGTAAGCAATTTGATAAAATACCGTTTGTATTTCCCAAAATGAGTCAATCCAAATAAAGAAAGAAGAAGATTTATTGATAATTAAAAGTCCAAACGCCAGTAATGAGGCTCCTACCAGATCTTTTAAAACAAAATTGATTGATAAAAAACAACCAAAGAAGGCACCAATGGAAACATAACCCAACCATGGAAGTATGTAAAAGACACCGCCGTTAGCCTGAGTGAGATACGACGCAAAAAACATATGTAGATCATTAAATTCAAGATCTTTATATAGGGGTTCATAGATGAAGATAAGAATACCTATGATTAAATAAATCCATCCTATTTTCTTTTTTAAAAAATGAAAAAGGCAATAGATTAGGATAATAAAAAGTAACCCACATGCTATAATTTGGAGCACGTCAACCCTTAAAAAAGAGTCATTGATTTTTCCTTGAAAAAGCATGGGGAGATTCAGTCGTACCAAGTATCCCCAAAACAAAAGTTCGACAAAACGTTTGAGTCCCTTTTTAATGCGAGGATTTTTTAATCCTTGCTGTTGGTTTTTAATCAATAGAAAAGTGATGACCCATCCACTGATTGTAAAAAAGAGGGGTGCTGTAAATCCTCGACAATATTTCCAAAACTGATAAAGTGCATTACTTTCTTCTATCGTTGATAAATCCAGCATGCTGTATACAAAATGACCTTGCAACATCATGATGATGGCAAAACCCCTTAGCGCATCTAAGTAATGGAGCCGAATTTTCATTGAGAGTGAAAAGAGATCACATTTTTAATCGATACTTTCAGTTACTGGATTTAATTGATTATCTAAAATCATTGTGTTTCTGTTTGATGATTTTCAGGCAATAAGTGTTGTATACTAAGAATGCCTGATGGCTCTGGCCAACATTCAATAAAGCCATCTTGACGAAGGCTGATTTGTAATTTATATTCTTCAAAGTTTTGTATTTCATCGTTTTCGTCAAACCATGGTTCATCATACTCAATCTCATAATGGATATGAAAAACACCTCCCAAATGAAAAACATGGGTGATGGTCGCTAAACAAGGTTCTCCATGATGATTGGGTAACATGAACATTTTATTTTCTTGAATGATTTCTTTGAGCTCCAGTAAACTTGTTTTAAGATTCATGATTTTTATTGTTAAATGGATTTTTATAGGCCTTCAAAATACGGGGAATAATGTCTTCGTGATCACTATCAAGGACGTCTCATAAAGAGCGAAGATTAGCAGCAGTTTCATCATGAAACCATTCATCACGATAGTCATGTTCTTGAAAGCAATCAACAACGACATCGTTATTGTAATCATAAAAATCATCATGATTGCATTCTTTGTAGAATTTACATAAGTATTCGTTGGCTTGTTGTGTTTTTGATATTTGATTTATGATAATAATGGGTTTAAAAGTTCTTTTTCCAAGCGCATAAGTTCTTTTTCTGAAAAGTGTTTATCTGCTAGCGCTTTTTTAAGGCGTCTCATGTTTCGTTCTGTAGAATCACACATGGTATTGACGACATAATCTTTTCGATAAAGATAATCAATAGCTAATCGATGGTCATGTTCATAAGTATCATCGTCTCAATCACTAATGGCTTGATTTTCGATGATTTTTAAGACGTTTATGATTTTTTGTTTGGTATTATGATTCATGATTAATAAATGATGTATTCTTTAACTGATTTTTTATTTTCTCATTGCAATTGATTTTTTATGAGTCTTTGCATCATGAAGCCATGACCACATAGACTCGATTTTCAGTATGTTCATCAAAGATACTTTCCTCATTTACTATTGATTGCGACAGATTTGAAAAAATGGCTGTGGATATTTTATAGTCCCCCTCAAAGTATTGATCGATTTTGGCTTAACAAATGGCTTGTTGAAGAAATATTTGAGAAGTTTGGATCATATTCATAGGTTAAATTCTTGGATTAGTTCTTTAATCTCTTCGGTGTATTATTTCTCTTTATTTTTTTTAGTTGTTCAAGATCCCATTCGATAGGGTTTTTAGTTGTACGATGTTTTGCTTGAATCATGAATATTTCTACTTCGCTTCGTCCATAATAGTTATCTATAGTGTGTCCAAAATAGGAGTATTGTGAAGCATATTTTTGGATTTTTTTTTGAGTGTGTTGAATTTCTTTAGAAACATATAAAAGAACTTTGATCCTGTATGAGATTTGTAGAATGAAAATCGATTCATTGAACTAGATCAACTCATTCGATACACTGCTCCATTTTATTTCGAATTAATTCAATCGATAGATTTCCGATACTACCAATATGAGTATGATTTAACTTTTTGTCAGCTTTGAAAATTCCATTTTGAATCTGGCTCACCATTTTATTATAGGCTTCACGAAAAGGCATTCCGTCTTTGACCCAATTTTCAAGAGTATTCACACTAAATAAGTGGGTATATTTCGAATCCTCAATAATTTGGTCATGAACCTGGATTTCATTTAATGAATGAATCATCATTTCAAGACAAGTGGTCAATTCATCGAAGGCTTCAATGACCATCCCTTTAGAAAGTTGCAAATCTCGATGATATCCACTAGGTAAATTAGAACACAGAAGATTCAATTGATGGGAAGATGTTTTCAAAACATTGCATTTTCCTCTAATGAGTTCAAAAATATCTGGGTTTTTTTTATGAGGCATGATCGAAGAACCAGTTGTCATTTGCCCACTTAAGGAAATGAATCGATGTTCTTGACCTAAGTAAAGACAAAGATCAAAACAAAATTTTGACAATGTTGATCCGATAGAACCAATGGCATCTAAAACCGCTTTGGATATTTTTTCTCGTCCCATTTGTACTGCAATCGGATTAATACGTATCTCAGAAAAATCCAATTCTTTCGTTGTGAACTTTCGATCAATATCAAATCCAGTGCCATATCCAGCAGCACTGCCCAGTGGGTTTTGATCGGCTATTTTTTTTGCACCTACAAGCAAAATCACATCATCAATCAAAGACTCTGCATAAGCAGAAAACCATAATCCAAAACTAGATGGCATCGCAACTTGCATATGTGTGTATCCAGGCATTAATTTTTTTTTGTGCCTTTCGGCTAAGTCCAAGAGCAATTCAAATAGTTTTTGAATCAAACCAATTTGGAGATCAATTTGATCTTTAATATATAGTTGAAAAGCCACTAATACTTGATCATTTCGTGAACGACCTGTATGAATTTTTTTCCCTAATGTTCCATGTTTTTTAGTTAGTACATGCTCCAGTTTCGAATGAATATCTTCATAAGTATCTTCAATAATGAATTTTTCTTGTTTTATCAGAATCTGTAGTTCGTTGAGAGTGTTGGTGACTTGTTGAACTTCTGTTTCATCTAAAATGCTGATTGATTGAAGCATTTTGGCATGGGCTATGCTTGCTTGACAATCGTAAGGAGCTAAAACCAAATCATATTGGCGGTCATTACCAACTGTAAAGCAATCCATTTTTTTGTCGGTGGATTCTCCTTTATTCCATAGCTTCATGATTTTAAAAATTTGGTTAGCAGGTTTTTATAAAAAACAAGAGCATTTTCTATTTCTTCAATATAAATAAATTCATCTGCAGAATGTGATCGAGTTGAGTCACCGGGTCCTAATTTCAAACTAGGGCATGACAAAGCGGCCATATCTGACAATGTAGGAGATCCATAAGTTTCTTTACCTAAGTCTTGGCCAGCTTTAACTAAAGGGTGATTTAAAGGAATGGAAGAACTGCGTAGATCAAAACCTTTTGTTGATACTTCATATTCAAAAAGCCTTTCTTTAATTTGTTCAAAGACCTCTTCATTAGAGTAGTGTTCATTGACTCGAACATCCAAAACAACCTCAACCAGCGCTGGAACAACATTATGTACTATATCGCCTGCTTTGACAATAGTTGGTGTGATTTTTACGTCACCAAGTAATGAAGAGGTTTTATGGAATGGGATGCTTTGAATGATTTTTAAAAACAAAGGAATTTTATGGATCGGATTATCATCATTAGGATGAGCTGCATGTGAGGGCGTTCCATGCAGTTTCACATTGATGACCAAACATCCTCGTTCTGCTACAGCTAATTTCAGCAAAGTGGGTTCACCAACAAGAGCGACATCTATCTTTGGAAGATGTTTTAGCAAACCTTTGAGACTGTTTTTTCCCGAAATTTCTTCTTCAGCCGTAGCTGCTAAAATCAGATTATGATTTAAATCTTGGTGATGATAAAAATGGGTGAAAGTCGAAATCAAAGAAACAAGAGCTCCTCCTGCATCATTACTGCCCAACCCAAAAAGTTTGCCGTTTTCGATTTTAGGTTCGTAAGGGTCCCGAGTATATCCTTGATTTGGTTTCACCGTATCATGATGTGAATTCAACAATAATGTAGGCTTGTTGACATCAAAGTATTTATTGGCTGCCCATACATTATGATGCCATCTGTTACAATGAATCTCATGATCGACAAACCATCTTTCGATTCGATTTGCTGTGTTCTCTTCTTCTTCAGAAAAAGAGGGTATTCGAATTAGATCTTGTAAAAATTCTATCGTTTGGTTGGGATTCATGGGGTGATAACAGTTCCTTTTTTTGTTTTTGTAAATTCTGCAAGATTTCCTATTAATACAGAGTCTATGCCTTGTTTCATGGCCTCAAAGCCATTGTGTATTTTAGGTAAGATGCCTTGACTCAATTTTTTTTCTTTTATTAATTCTTGATATTTGGCTTGATTGATTTGTTCAATCAAGGAATCATCATTTGATGCATCATAAAGAACGCCTCTTTTTTCAAATGAAAATATCAATCGCACCTTAACATTTCTTTTGATGCATTGGGGTTCATGACTCAATGCACAAGCCAATTCACGAGCAATTGTATCTGCATTGATATTGAGTATTTGGCCTTTTTGATCATGGGCTAATGCACAGATAATAGGGCAAAATCTCCATTTATAAAGCAAATCATAAATCCAAGACGTATTGATTTTTAAAACATCTCCCACATAGCCATAATCAATGGTTTTTACCGTTCTTTTTGTTGCTAATATGATGTTTCCATCAGCGCCTGATAACCCTACTGAGGCTATATTTCTAGCAGAAAGGTTACTGACTAAATCGATATTGATTTTTCCTCGATAAATCATGGCGGCTAGTTCTAAATCGGCTTTTGATGTGATTCTTCGACCATCAATAACATTAATTGGAATACTTAGTTTACAGGCCAATTTATTGAACGATCGTCCTCCACCATGGACTAATATTTTTGGTCCTTGCAAGGAAACAAAGCTGTCTAAAAATTCTTCTAAAGCGATAGGATTTTCTATAACAGCCCCACCAATTTTCACTACATTAAGAAGAGACATGATCTAAAATTTTTTTTATCACATATTGAGCCGAAAAAACACGATTTTCCACTTGCTGTTGAATCAAAGAATTTTCCGAGTCCAAAACCTCATCGGAAACAACAACATTTCTTCTGACTGGGAGACAATGCATGAATTTAGCATGATTTGTTAAATCTATTTTTTTCTGATTGATGATCCATTCTCGATGATGTTTGAAAACTTGTCCATAATGCTGGAAAGAACTCCAGTTTTTGGCATAAATGATATCAGCATTTTCAAAAGCCTTTTCTTGCTGGTGAATCACGGGGATTCCTTTAGTTATCTCGGGATTTAAATCATAATCTGGAGGATTAGTAATGACACAATCATAATCGGCAAAACGACACATTTCAACAAAAGAATTGGCAACAGAGTGGGGGATCGCTTTGGGATGTGGCGTCCAACTAAGGACAATTTTTGGTTTGGTAATTTGTGTTTCTTTGATTGTGATGGCATCAGCAAAGGATTGTAAGGGATGTTGAGTAGCGCTTTCCATATTGATGACGGGTACCGTCGCGTGTTGATGGAAACTATTGAGAATGAATTCTGATAGATCTTGCTCTTTTTTTTTGAGAGTTGGAAATGATCTCACAGCAATTAAGTCAAAGTAAGAAGATAAGACCATGGTAGCTTCTTTAATGTGCTCGGATGATTTTCCATCCATGATGGTGTTTAGACGAAACTCGATAGGCCATGTTTGAGACCCAACATCCAATGTGAAAGTTTTCAAACCTAGATTTTCAGCTGCTATTTGAGTACTACAACGAGTTCTTAAACTAGGATTAAAAAACACCATTGCCATTCTTTTTCCTTGTCCTATTAAGGGATTAGATAATGGATTTTGCTTGAGTTCTATAACTTGTCTGATTGCTTGAGGTAAATCAGGAATGTCAGAAATCGAAAGAAATTGTTTCATGTTAGTTTTTCCAAAGCATTAAATAATTGGTCAATATGTTGTTTTTGGATGGTTAAAGGAGGAAGCAGACGCAGTAAATGCTTATTTGCACTTCCTCCTGTAAAGATCTTAAAGTCGTAGAGTAACTTTTTACGTATTGTTGATATTTCAGCATCAAACTCTAGTCCTAACATCAATCCTTTTCCCTTGACTTGTTTGATTGAAGATAGTTTTGAAGCTCGTTCTTTAAAGTGTTGTTCTAAATTAGGTATTGATGCCCGTATCTTTTGTTTTTGCATTACTTCAATCACGGAAATTCCTGCTTGACAAGCTACATGATTTCCACCAAATGTTGTTCCCAATAAACCATACTGAGCTTTAATTTTTTGGTGTACGAGAACACCAGCAAGTGGATAACCATTCCCGATTCCTTTAGCAACAGTGATTAAATCTGGAGTTACGTGATGATGTTGAAAAGCAAAATATTTTCCAGTTCTACCGCACCCAGATTGAATTTCATCAACAATCAGACAACTGTTATGTTTTCTACATAGAACTTCAACATGTTCTAAAAATGAGCCACTGACCTGATCAAGGCCGCCCACTCCTTGAATAGGCTCAACGATCACTGCTGCAATATCTTTTGATTTGAATGCATTTTCTAGACCTTCATGATCTTCTAGTGCGATTTTACTAACAAGATGTTGTTTGTTTAAAGGAGATATAATGGCTTCATAATCAGAAACTGCTACCGCTGCTGATGTTCTCCCGTGAAACCCATGACTAAAGGATAAGACTCGTTGTTTATTCGTGTGAAAGGAGGCCAACTTTAAAGCATTTTCAACGGCTTCAGCTCCTGAATTACAAAGAAATAATTGATAGTCATTTAAATCGGAAATTTCTCCTAGTGCATGGGCATAATCTATTTGTAAATGGTTAATGATTGAATTTGAATAAAACATCAATTGATCCAATTGATGTTTGAGGGCATCTATAAATCGAGGATGATTGTGTCCTATGGAAATCACAGCGTGTCCCCCATATAAATCAAGATATTTATTTCCTTCGACATCATAGACCCAAACATCTTTAGCATGAGAGGGAGTGATATCAAAAAGAGGATAAACATCAAAAAGATTCATGATGACTCTTTAGATATTTCATTGATTTTATCAAATGATGCGGTCAGTCCCTTGATGATTGAAGAACTGACACCTCGGTGCTCCATTTCATTGAGGCCTGTAATCGTACATCCCATGGGAGTGGTTACTTTATCTATCTCAGATTCAGGATGCTTTTCGCCATTAATTAATAACGATGCCGCTCCCATGGCTGTATACATGGACATTTTTAAAGCCTCCTCAGCATCAAATCCTAATTGAACACCACCTTGAGTTGTGGCTCTGATAAGGCGCAACCAAAAAGCAACGCCACTAGCACACAATACCGTAGCTGCTCGCATGTGGGTTTCATCAATGATCGCGGTGGTTCCCAAACGACTAAAAATCGCATTAGCAACTTCAATAGATCTTTTTCCTGAGTCATTAGAACACAAACAAGTCATTGATTTGCTAACGGAAATGGCCGTATTCGGCATGGCTCTAACTATGGATAGATCCGTTGATAATATCGTTTCAATTTCATTGATCGTAAAACCGGCAACTGTCGAAATCAGTATATGTTTTTGATTCAAAATAGGTTTTAATTCCAACAGAATCTCTCTGAATTGTGTCGGTTGGACAGCACAAATGATGATGTTAGAATGTTTTGCCGCTTGATGATTGTTTGAAGTGATGTATACTTTTTTTGAATCTTTCCACTTGTTTAAAGTTTGAGTATTCCTTCGCGTTAAGTATAGGGTCGTAAAACTATTGTTGAGAATCATTCCTTTGGCAATACTTAGACCAAGATTTCCTGTTCCAATAATGGCTATTTTCATATGGATAAAGATTAATAAACGGAGGGTTTTAGGTTGAGTCCAGTAGCGGGATCTAGTTGGAGCATCAAATTTAAATTTTCTATAGCTTGAGACGATGCCCCTTTTAACAAATTATCAAGTATGCTAGTGATCAGTAGGGTTTGTTGATATTGATGAAGATGAATCACACAATTATTGGTATTGATCACTTGCTTTAAGTGTACTTCATTTTTCGATAAATGTGTGAATGGATGCGATTGGTAAAATGCATCGTATAAATCATAGACATCACTTTCTGAAAGATCTGATTTTAAATAACAAGTTGTAAAAATACCTCTTGTAAAATCACCTCTTAGAGGAATCATATGTATTTGTGCTCCTTGACTCAGTTTGATATGTCGTTTGATTTCGTCCAAATGTTGATGAACAAAAGGTTTATACCAAGAAATATTATTGTCACGCCAACTAAAATGGGTCGTTGCTTGAGGCCTGATTCCAGCTCCTGTGCTTCCCGTAATGGAATGGATATGAACATCATTTTTCAATAAGTGATTATTCGATAAGGGTAATAAAGCAAGTTGAATTCCAGTGGCAAAACATCCAGGATTGGCGATGGCATGGGCTTTTGCTATCGAAGATGCATTTAATTCAGGAAGCCCATAGATAAAATCTCTGTTGTGGTATTTGGTGTGACCCGGCAATCGAAATTCATTGCTTAGGTCAATGATGAAGACGTGATCATCAAAATAATTCTTATCTAGAAAAGTTTTTGAATGACCATGCCCTAAGCAAAGAAAAAGAACATCAATATTCTTATCGATTTCACCAACAAACTTCAAGCTTGTTCGACCGATGAGTTGAGGATGAATGTCGGTTATTCGGACATGAGGTCTTGAGGAACTATAGACCCACTTGAGATGCAAATGGGGATGTATCAACACTAAATCGATTAATTCTCCTGCGGTGATTCCTGTACCACCAACGATGCCAACTGTTTTCATGATCTATGATTGATTTTTTGATGTATTTTATTGGATAAAGATGTGATGTTAATGAAACCTTTGGAATCGGTAGCAGTCCAGCCAAGATTCTTTTCACCATAGGCTCCCATACAATGCTTCATTAAATCGTGTTTTGACTTAATCCCTTGTAAATCAAATTGTTTTGGCTGTAATTTACAAAATACTTTACCCGTAACAAATCGTTGACTTTGGATAAGAAATGCTTCAATATCTCGATTGACGGGATCCCAATAATTTCCTTCATGAATCATCATCCCATAAAATTGAGATAGTTGATCTTTTTGAAATAATTGCCACTTAGAGAGCGTATGCTTTTCCAGCAAATGGTGTGCTTTAATCAAAAGGAGAGGACCGCCTGCTTCAAATCCAACGCGACCTTTAATTCCTAAAATCGTATCCCCAACATGGATATCTCGTCCGATTCCATAGTCACGACAAAGATTATTTAAACCCATAATCAATTCATAGGGCTCTTTTTTACTTCCATTAATGGCTGTAAGTTCTCCTTTTTCAAAAGATAATTCTAGTTCTTGTGGCTCTTTATGAGGATCCATTTTTGAAAAGGCTTCTTCGGGAAGTGGTTGGTGTGACGTTAAGGTTTGAGAACCTCCAATGGTTGTCCCCCATAGACCCTCATTAACAGAGTATTGAGCTTTTTTCCATAAAAGATCAACCCCTTTACTTTTAAGAAAGTTAATTTCATCTTTTCGACTGAAATTAGTAGCACGAATAGGGGCAATAATTTTTAATTCTGGAGCTAATATTTGAAATGCAGTGTCAAATCTGATCTGATCATTGCCAGCTCCTGTGCAACCATGAGCAATATATTTCGCACCAATCTTTTTTGCATGGGATTGAAGAAAAAAAGCTTGAGTTATTCTTTCAGCACTTACTGATAGAGGGTAGGAATTGTTTTTTAACACATTTCCAAAAATTAAAAACCGAATGATGTTGTCATAAAAATGAGAAAGAGCCTTTAATTTTACAAAAGATGTTGCCCCTAAATCGAGTGCTCTTTTTTTTAGGTTACCTTCAGTTTCAGAATCAAACTCTCCGTAGGTATCAATAGAGACAGCATGTACTTCAAAATCATGGTCATTTAAATAGGCGATACAAAAAGATGTATCCAAGCCCCCACTATATGCAAGTACAATTTTCTTTTTTTTCTTTTTCATAAACTGTTAGATTGATTTGAGTTTTGTTTTGACTTTTCCAACTAAATTAGAATCTTTGGGATCAAAAAGCATCCCCGTACAAAGACACATTTTTCTTTGGGTTCGGGTCAGAACATCATAGTTATTGCAAGTTCGGCATCCATTCCAAAATTCAGGGTCATCCGTTAAATCCGAAAAATGTACGGGTTTATATCCCAATTGATGATTTATTTTCATCACGGGTTTGGAGGTGGTAATGCCAAAAATTTTAGCTTTTGGATACTTTTTTAAAGATAGTTTGAATACTCTTTTTTTGATTTTATAAGCGAGTCCTTTTCCTCTATAATCAGGATGAACAATGAGTCCAGAGTGGGCAACATATTTGCCATGCCCCCAAGATTCGATATAGCAAAATCCTGCAAGTTGCTCATTATCTAGAGCAATGATGGCATTACTATTTTCGATTCGCTTTGCAATATATTCGGGAGTTCTCAAGGCTATGCCCGTCCCCCGAGACTTTGCAGACTCTTGAATTAGGGAACTAATTTTAGTTGCGTATTTGATATGCTTTGCTTGAGCAACGATGATTTTCATGATGATTTAAGAAATTTGTTTGTCGAGAAGATTGAGGATTTCTCGAAATCCGAAAGAATCAGTGCACCCGCAAGGGGCGAATATCACTTGAAAGAAAAACTGATGTGCAGTTTTGGAAGTCAACTATTTCGAAAGAAAATTTCATTTATTTAATGGTGCAAATGTAAAAAATATATTTTTAATTCGCTCCAGTTCCATCAAAGATCAAACATGATTATTTCAAATGAATTAGCTGTAAAAGGATTTATTTCATGAAGTCATCATCAAAAATTGAGGCAATTTTGCATTGATGACTGTAGTGCACTATTGATGAAACAAAAATTAAATTCAAGTTCTATTCAGAAAAAATATCAATCGCAGTTTAAAACTAAATTATTATTGGCTCATAGTGGGGGAGTTGATAGTTGTGTACTGGCTGATATCTTATTCAAATCAAATTGTCATTTTTCTGTTGCCCATGCAAACTTTCAACTTCGAGGTTCTGAAAGTATGAAAGCACAGAACTTTGTATCAAATTGGTGTCAGTCGAATAAAGTTCCTTTTTATTATACCAAGTTTCATGTAAGCACTTATCAAAAACATTTAAAAAAGGGGGTTCAAGAAGCTACCCGTGATTTAAGGTATCGTTGGTTTGACTATTTATTGGCCATCAACCAATTCAAATACCTATTGACGGCTCATCATTTAAACGATCAGATTGAAACTTTTCTTTTCCATGCTATCAGAGGTTCGGGAATTTCGGGTTTGAGAGGCATTCAAGAGACAGATCAAATCATAAGACCACTTTTGTTCTATTCAAAAAATCAAATTTTAGATTATGCTCATGAATGTCAAATTGATTTTATAGAAGATTCGAGCAACATCGATTTGTCTCATCAGAGAAATGTTATCAGACATCAGGTCATCGCACCGTTAGAAAAATCCAAACCGAAGTTGACACAACAGTTTTCCAATACATTAAAAAACATGCATCAGGCACACTCATTTATAAATACAGAGTTGAATAGAATCCAAAAAAGTGTTTCAATATTAAAGGATGATAACATCTATTATTCTTTATCCAAATTAAAAAACATAAAACACCTTGAATTTTGTCTTTTTCATTGGTTTGAAACATACAATTTCAAAGTCAGTGAAATATTGAAATTAATGAATGCAGAAAATGGAAAACACATCCAACAGAGCCAGTTTGTATTATCAAAAAGCCAACATTATTTGATTTTGACAACAGAATCTGTTCTTCATATCGATTCCGAAAGATACACTCTCCAATTAAATCATCATCTGAAAGAAGGCAATATGCTGCATCCTGTTAATCTGAAATGGAAAACACTGAATCAATTTCCAAATGATGTTATTGATTCTAATTTTGCTTTGCTTGATGAAGAAAAATTAAAAGGGGATATAACCATTGGAAAAATGAATACAGGAGATTGGTTTTATCCGAATGGTTTGAATGGTAGAGTTTCCATTTCAAAGTATTTTAGGAATTTAAGTTATAACAAAATAGAAAAGCAAAACCAATGGATTCTTTATGTCAATAATCGTATTGCTTGGATTGTGGGAAAGCGTTGTGATAGGAGATTTATTGCCGACCATAGGACCAAGAACATCATTTTATTTGAATACATCAAATGAAAAAATTGACTGTTCTTTTCATTGCTTCACTCACATCACTTGGAGCTCAAATCATCGAACCTGTTGAATGGAAAACAGACCTTAAGTTAGTTGAGCAGAATCGATATTTGGCCACTTTCAATGCTCAAATTGATGATGGATGGCATTTATATTCTCAATTTTCCGATCCCAATGGAGCCCTGCCGACTGAATTCATTTTTTTAAACAGTTCAGATAATTATCAGTCAATTGGTGCTGTAAAAGAAAGCGAGGCCATGGTGGACTTTGACAAAGTCTTTCAAATGGATTTGACATTTTTTAAAAATCGAGCCACTTTCGAAACCGAAATCGAAATCATCAATGCTGATTTAGACTACTTTGAAATTGAAGTGAACTACCAAGTTTGTGATGATCGATTATGCATTTTTAGATCAGAGGTCTTCGATTTTGTCATTAATGCTGAGTTTCTTAAAGAAGAGGATATTTTGGATGAACACAGCCAGCTGAAATCAGAAGAAATGGTGCTGGATTTAAAAAACAAACATTTTCTTGATAGCATTGCGGTCACTTCAAATGGAAGTCATTGGACTATTTTTTTTCTAGGTCTTTTGGGGGGGATATTGGCTTTATTAACCCCTTGCATTTTACCAATGATTCCATTGACCGTCTCTTACTTTTTGAATTCTTCTGAGACAACGAGAATCGGAGTTCTTAACGGTTTGCTTTATGGACTATTTATCATCATCATTTATGTTTTATTGAGCCTTCCATTTCATTTATTTGATAGTCTGAATCCGGAAATTTTAAACTCACTGGCAACTAATGTCACATTAAACTTATTGTTTTTTGCCGTCTTTATCGTTTTTGCATTGTCCTTTTTTGGTTTGTTTGATATAAAACTCCCGTCTGGCTGGATATCTAAGACGGACAAGCTTTCTTCAATGGGAAATATTGTCGGTATTTTTTTTATGGCTTTAACCTTAGCCATTGTCTCTTTTTCATGCACGGGACCATTACTTGGATCTTTACTAGCGGGGTCCATCACCTCTCAAACGGGGGCTATGCAGCTGACCTTTGGCATGCTCGGATTTGGAACAGCATTAGGTCTGCCATTTGCTTTTTTTGCTATATTCCCTAAAACTGTCCATTGGATTCCAAAGTCTGGGGGTTGGGTGAATGCTATCAAGATAACTTTAGGGTTTTTAGAATTAGCCTTAGCCTTAAAATTTCTTTCTAATGCCGATTTAGTGGCACACTGGGGAATTCTCAAACGCGAAATATTTATATTTATTTGGCTATTGCTTGCGCTGCTTTTAGCTTTATATTTTTTTGGTGTATTCCAATCAAAAAAGCTATGGTCCAGAAAAATAAATATTGGGCGACTGATTGTTGGTGGGATTGTATTGTGTTTTTGCTTGTATCTATTGAGGGATTTATTTTCAAAAGAGAATACGATTCAATTTTTAAGTGGTTTTCCTCCCCCCGAATTTTATAGTATCAATAAAGTTGAAAATCAATGTCCTTTAAATCTTCCTTGTTATAAAGATTATCAGACAGGAATAGAGTTTGCCAAAAAGGAACAAAAACCCATACTTCTTGATTTTACTGGTTGGGCGTGTATTAACTGTCGTAAAATGGAAGAGAATGTTTGGGCTCATGCCGATGTTTATCCATTACTCCAAGAGTTTGTCATTATTTCACTTTACATAGATGATCGGAAGAAACTACCAGAATCTAAACGATTTAACTACCAATATGAAGATGGACGTATTAGAGATATTAATACAATAGGTAAAAAGTGGTCTACATTTCAGTATGTGAATTTTAATAATGCTTCTCAACCATTTTATGTTCAAATGAGTCCAGATGAAGAACTCTTGAATTCCCCTATTCAATACTCGGATGTACCAAGCTTCCGAAATTGGCTAAATGAGGGTTTAACTGAATATGGTAA
>JAPORT010000121.1 GCA_026710085.1 Flavobacteriaceae bacterium
CAAAACCGAAACCACCACTAGACCGCTCGGTTTTAGGTTAAACGTATAAGTCCCATTTTAATTGGTCATAACATCAAAAAGATAGATGACGCAGTATGCCGATTCCCTATCATTCACTTTAATCCATCTTTTCTAATTTCGTGGCTTTATCCAAGAGCCATGAAGTCTTCTAAAAACAGAAAACCTAAACAACCACCAAACGATATTCCCAAAGAAATTCATTTGGGAGCAGAACGATTAGCCAGAGCCTTGAAAATTCCCAACTTTGCTAAAAAAGGAGCAAAAGCGAATCAATGAAGAAAAACAGCGATCCATTTTTTAATCAGATTTTGTTGTATTTACTTTGAAAAATAAGCCTTGTGTAATAGAGTATATAGTTCCCTAAAAAAACAACATTATGAGCCAAAATCATCATTAGAATTAAGAGCGATGATAAAAAGCACCAAAATAGTAACCATGATTTCTAATTCTGGCATCTCTAAGGGCTCCATGAAACTAGTCTGATGTCCTTTCAATAACGGTATATGTTGGACTACATGAGACTAGATTTGCCTTAATGTGGTGTTTTGATTCGATAATGTAATTGACTCTTGTAGCTCTTTTTTTTAGCGATTCTGTATTATAGTAACAATAGCTACACATCAAATAATAAAAAAATCTGAAAGCTTGATACCCTTAAGCGCATATTCCCTTATTCATTCGCTTGGCTTCAAATTTTTTAACCGTTCACTAAGGGTATCTATTTTGACATGCAAGTATTCAATACGATTGTCTAGTTTTTTATTACTCTTTTCCATTTTAGTTTTTAGGTTCCCACAGAGTGCAGCAATAGCTATTCTATTCTCGATTATCGCATTGTGATTCTTTTGTGTCACATTAAATATTGCTTCTAATTGTTTTAGTAGTTGGCTGGTCTTTCATGGTTTCGATTGATTTCTATACTTACCGGTTAATTTTTATAGTTCCATCACAATTGATGTTGAATGTAGTAACGTAATGAAGACACATTGAATTAGTTTTGGTGCATTGATTCCTCTTTACGGTCATTAGGTGTTTTATATTTGTTGTGGTGTATGCTCTAGTTGACTGTAATAACTTTTATGCTTCTTGTGAAAGGGTTTTTCATCCGAGATTCATTAGGAAGCCTCTAGTGGTACTTTCTAATAACGATGGTTGCGTGATTTCTAGAAGCGATGAGGCTAAATCCTTGGTACCGATGGGGGCTCCAGCTTTTCAATACCGCGATATCTTTGAAAAACACGACATCAAGGTGTGTTCTTCGAATTTTACTCTTTATGCCGATTTGAGCCAACGAGTCATGCGTGTATTGAGCCATTTCACACCCCATCTTGAAATGTATTCCATCGATGAAGCGTTTTTAGAATTTAAAGGTTGGGACGATTTGAATTTCAAACTATTGGGGTACCAAATCAGGCAAAAAGTGAAGCAAATCACTCAAATTCCAATCAGTATTGGCTTTGGAAAAACCAAAACGATGGCCAAAATAGCCAATAAAAAGGCCAAACAAGATCCGCAACAAACGGGTGGGGTCTCTATCTTGGATTCTAGAGCAAAAACAATACAAACTCTCAAAACAACGCCTATCAGGGATGTTTGGGGGATTGGTCAACGAATAGCAAAAAAACTCCATCAAATCGGTGTTGTCCATGCTTTTGATTATACGCAACTTTCTGATGATTACATCCGAAAACACTTTTCGGTGGTCGGACTGCGACTGAAATACGAACTACAAGGCACTTCGTTATTGAAATTGGAAGAAATTACCGATAAAAAAACCATGGCTACGACTAGGAGTTTTGCCAAGTCATTGACACAGTATGCCGATCTCAAAGAACGCGTGAGCACTTTTGCTTCTTCTTGTGGGGAAAAGCTCAGAAGACAACAGGTTAAGTGTCAAACCATCATGGTCTTTATCCATACCAATGGCCATCGAAAAGACTTGAAACAATATAGCCGAAATATTGTCGTGAAATTACCCTATGCGAGTTCTTCAGATATCACCCTAAGCCACTATGCATCACGCGGATTACAAGCCATCTATCAAAAAGGCTACGCCTATAAAAAAGCGGGTGTTATCGTGATGGATATCCAACCAGAGACTTATCAGCAGCCCCATCTATTCGAGAACGAACATCCAAAACATCAAGCATTGATGAAAACTATGGATGCCATCAATGACCGATGGGGAAGCAAAAAAGTCAAACTAGCGAGTCAGTATATTCCAAAGACTTGGGTGATGCGTCAAGAACACTTATCCCAACGTTACACCACTCATTGGCAAGAACTATTGGAAGTATCATGAACCTCACGAAACGACCTTCACTAGGGAAAGAATTAGTCCATGTCCCTTTCCGGATTAAAGATCAAAAAATCTATGTGACCTATTACCAAGATGGGGTTCAAGCAGGTTTTCCATCACCTGCCGATGATTTCAAAGAAATGCCCTTGAGTTTGGATGAAACGTATTTGCAAGATCCCGAAGCAACTTATTTCATCAAAGTTGTCGGCCATTCGATGCATCCTACCTTACAGATTGGAGATCTACTTATTGTCAAGTCCAATCTACCGTTTGATGATGGTAATCTAGGGATTGTATCGATAAACCATACCGATTTTACCGTCAAACGATTGGATGCAAAAGCCCATCGTTTGATAGCTGATAATAAAAATTTCCCCCCAATAAAGATGAATGAAGAAGATACCATTATCTGTTTGGGCGTTGTGAAGCATTTGCTGAGAGACTTGTAATGTATTTCATTCCAAAAAGAGTCAAGAGGTTCAAGCATTAGAACGTCGCTTTCATGCCATGTTTGAAAATAAAGTAAATGATGCACCAAACAATCATTATCGTGGGTTCATGTTTTTTCAAACGCCCATCATCACGAATCAAGATGCTTCAGTGATTGAATTGGGAGAATGGGGATTGACTCCCCCTTAGGCGAATCCAATTGAATGCACAAATCGAAACCATCGGAATCAACCCATCATTTGAAATGAGTTGAAGCAACCGTTGTGTCGTCTTGGTGGATGGATTTTATGAATCGCAACATGTGGGAAAACAAATCATAACATATGAAATCGGCCATAATGGCAAACGTATACAGTCAGATTCAAATCCAAAAAACCGATACCTTCTGGACCCTAAAAGCTCAAGGAATCATGCGTGAAATTTATCATTCCAAGTTACAAATGCTAGTGGTTTAGAAAACAAATCAAGAGATCAATCGTTGGTTAAATCAAAATATAGTGAATCCAAGATTTGACGTTACAACATATCCATGCTAGTAAAATTCAAGAACAAGGGTTCCATTTTCATTAAGAATAAATAAAAAGCTATAAATTACATTTGCCTTAACATTAATTATTGATTAACATCATGCCTAAAGCAAATAAGGTCCGCTTAGTTTTGATTTTGGTTTTGTTTATCGTTTTGGTTGTTGCTGTTTTGACCAATCGAGATGTATTCTATAGAAATTATTCACATTCGATTGTGAATGATCCAGAATATTTTCAAGCATCAATGAAAAATCTAACCGATGTCATCGTGTATGATATTTTCTCCCCCCCTGTAGCCTCAAGAGTTTATGTCTACCCCTGTATCGCAGCGTATGAAATTGTGGCCCATTTTAATCCCAATCGATACAATAGCCTCGTTGGTCAGGTCAAAGAACTCCAACCCATACCGCTACCTCAAAATGATAAAGTCAATCCGAATTTATCGGCTTTATATGCATTCCATGAAGTTGGAAAAAGCATGATTTTTTCAGAAGATCGATACGATAGTTATGCCAATGATTTAGAAAAAAACGTTAAAAATATGGGGGTCCCTCCCTCGGTACGAAAAGCTTCAAAAGAATATGGTCTCATGGTGGCCAATCATATCAAGGAATGGGCGAATGGTGATTTATACAATCAGACTAGAACATGGCCGAAATACACCATTTTACAACCAGATCAATATTGGAAACCCACTCCTCCGGATTACATGGATGGTATTGAACCACATTGGAAAGATATCAGAACCATGGTGATTGATTCTTCCAAACAATTCGACCCCAAACCCCCCATTGAATTCAACCTTGAAGAAGGGACGCCTTTCCAGAAACAATTGTACCAAGTCTATCAAGTAAGCCAACAACTTAATGAAGAGCAAGTTGAAATCGCTAAATTTTGGGACTGCAATCCCTATGTGACTCATCACCGTGGCCATGCTATGTTTGCTACCAAAAAGATCACTCCTGGTGGACATTGGATCGGGATTACTGCTATTGCCACACGGCAAGCTGAAAGTAGTTTTGAAGAGACCATTCATGCTTATGTCAATGTTGCGATCACACTTTTTGATGCCTTTATCAGCTGTTGGGAAGAAAAATGGGATACGCTAGTGGTACGTCCCGAAACACTAATCAATGCTTATTACGATGTTCAATGGACGCCTTTATTACAAACACCTCCTTTTCCCGAATATACTTCTGGACATTCTGTGATTTCTTCGGCCGCCGCTGTGAAATTAACCGATCTATTTGGGGATCATTTTTCATATAGAGACACTATTGAAATGGAATATGGTCTGCCAGCAAGAAAATTCAATTCCTTTATTGAAGCATCTCAAGAGGCAGCTATTTCCCGACTTTATGGAGGCATCCATTATATGATGGCTATTGATGAAGGTGTAGAACAAGGATTGCAATTAGGGCAACATATCGTTGATAAGCTTCAAACCAAAAACGAACCAACGTTAGTACAAACTGGGAATCGTTAAGAGAAAAAATAGGTTTAATTAAATTCTCACTCGAAGTTGTCGGATGATTCATTTGAAAATATTTGCTGAGCCATGTTATCGGACTTTTGGTATTGTTTGTTGTGTCAATCGTTCCACTCAAGAGGCAAGGAATATCATTACCTTTGTTTGTCTATCATGTATGTAAATGGCCACCAAAAAATTTGACCAAAGGGCACTCGATTACCATCAAAAGCCCAGACCTGGAAAAATAGAAGTTGTTCCAACAAAAAATTACAGCACCCAAAGAGATTTGGCTTATGCCTACTCACCCGGCGTCGCAATTCCTTCACTAGAGATTGTCAAAGATCGAAGGAATGCATATAAATACACCAATAAAGGAAATTTAGTGGCAGTTATTACGAATGGTAGTGCTGTATTGGGATTGGGAAATATTGGATCTGATGCTTCCAAACCGGTTATGGAAGGAAAAGGTCTGCTATTTAAAATATTTGCGGATATCGATGTGTTTGATATTGAAATCAACGCAGATCATCCTCAAGAATTTATTGAAACGGTCAAACGCATTGCACCAACTTTTGGAGGGATTAATCTTGAAGATATTAAAGCACCAGAAGCTTTTGAAATCGAATCTAGATTAAAAGCGGAACTCCCCATTCCTGTGATGCATGATGACCAACATGGTACTGCAATCATATCATGCGCCGCGCTGATCAATGCATTGGACATTGTCGAAAAGAAAATCGATCAAGTCAATATGGTGGTCTTGGGAGCAGGAGCTGCAGCCATATCATGCACGAATCTCTATTGTGATTTTGGCATCAAGAAAGAAAATGTGGTTATGGTCGATAGCAAAGGAGTCATCCGAAAAGATCGAGCTTCGTTAACCCCTCAAAAAAAGTTGTATGCAACGGATAAAGATGTCACAACGCTAGAACAAGCCATGAAAGGAGCAGATGTCCTCATTGGATTATCGGGACCGAATATTTTAACACCCAAAATGCTTCAATCCATGGCTCCTAATCCCATTGTCTTTGCGATGGCTAATCCAGATCCAGAAATAGAATATCCCTTGGCTATCGAAGCTAGAAGTGATATCATCATGGCCACTGGTCGATCGGATTATCCCAATCAAGTCAATAATGTTTTGGGCTTTCCTTTTCTTTTTCGAGGGGCGTTGGATGTTCGTGCAACAGCCATTAATGAAGCCATGAAGCAGGCTACAGTTCAAGCATTGGCCGATTTAGCCAAAGAACCCGTGCCAGAAACGGTCAATGTAGCCTATGATAAAACCAGACTCCATTTTGGTAGAGATTATATCATACCAAAACCTTTTGACCCTCGATTAATTACTCGGATTCCACCAGCGGTTGCCAAAGCAGCTATGGAATCGGGAGTCGCGACACAACCGATAGAAGATTGGGAAAAATATCGAGAGGACTTGGCATATCGAGTTGGCGGAGACAGCAAGAAAACCGTTCGGTTGATTCATGATCGAGCTAAAGGATCCCCTAAAAGAATTGTCTTTGCAGAAGCGGAACATCTCAAAGTGTTAAGAGCAGCTCAAATTGTTCAAGAAGAAAAAATCGGCTTGCCGATTTTATTGGGAGATTATCGAAAAGTGGCTTCGTTGATGCAAACATTGGATTTTGATTTAGACCAAGTGGAAATCATTGATATTTTATCAGAAGAACATCAAGGAAAGAAAAAAGCCTACGCTCAATATTTTTGGGAGTTTAAAAAGAGAAGAGGTCGAACATTATACGATTCCCAGATTCTTATGAATGAAAAAAATTATTTTGGTTCGATGATGGTCCGGTCTGGGGATGCTGATGCCATGATATCGGGTTATGCGCAAAGTTATCCTGCGGTGATCAAACCCATTTTGAGTACCTCAGAAAGGCAAGTTAATACCCGAACCATAGCTGCGACAAATTTGATGATTACCAAAAAAGGCCCTCTCTTTTTAGCCGATACAACCATTAATGTTAATCCCAGTAGTGATGATTTAGTAAAAATTACAGAAATGACGGCTCAAACTGTCCGAATGTTTGGTTATCAGCCGGTGATTGCGATCCTATCCTTTTCAAATTTTGGATCGTCCCAATTTCCTCAAGCTGAGAAAGTGAGCCAAGCGGTGAAGGTGTTACATCAAACTCATCCAGATTTAATTGTGGATGGTCCTATTCAAAGTGATTTTGCATTGAGCAACAAATTGCTTTCAGGGGGCTTTCCATTTTCAAATTTAAATGGAAAAAAAGTCAATACCCTCATTTTCCCCAACTTAGATGCAGCGAACATCACCTATAAATTGATGAAAGAACTCAATGGAACCCTTTCGATAGGACCGATTTTAATGGGATTAAATAAATCCATCCACGTCTTGCAGTTTCGAGCATCGATTCAAGAAATGGTGAATATGGCTGCTGTTGCTGTGATTGATGCACAAGCAAAATCATCTGAAGAATCATGTACTCTTTTTTAAAAGGACATATTGTTGGGACACATCCCACGTCGGTGGTGATGGATTGCAATGGAGTGGGGTATGAATTACAAACATCACTCCACACATCGTCTCAAATCAAAGTGGATAACAATCAAAAATATTTGTTGCATACGTATTTTCAAGTCCGAGAAGATTCTCATACTTTGTTTGGATTCTTATCCAAATTTGAAAAGGAAGTATTTAAGTTATTGATTACTGTTTCCGGCATTAGCGGAAGTACCGCACGCAATATATTATCCTCTTTAACGCCAAATGAAGTGCATCAAGCCATCATCAAGCAAGATTTACACACCATAAAATCATGTAAAGGAATTGGATTGAAAACGGCACAACGATTGTGTATTGAACTCAAAGATAAAATGATGCAATTATCATCGATTGATGAATCTACAGTTTCTACGATTGGTAACCAAAAAGAAGAAGTTATCAAAGCTTTGGAAGTTTTAGGATATCCCAAAAGAATTACGGAACAAGTCGTTATCCGAATCATCTCAAAAAATCATCAGGATACGGATGTCTCTTCATTATTAAAAAAAGCTCTCAACCACTTACAGAATCGTTGATTGGAAACATGAACATTGTTCGATGTCAGTTATTCACGGTTCTTTTTTTTATACTGTTCCTCAATATTAGTTTTGAAGCGTTGGCACAACAAAAACCAACGAATCCAAGCTATCAGTCCTCTTTTTCTCTTTTAGGCCAGGGCAATTCGTTTGACGATTCATTTCTCAATCCAAAGATTCACTCATTGAGTTACTTCCAGAATTCATACGGCTTTATGAAAATGGATCCATGGTCCCCTTATTGGCCAAACGCTTTAGATACTAAGATTCCCAAATCTCTCATGATGGGATCTCAAAATAAGACTTCGCATGATCGATTGTTGGTAACCCAATTGAATCAGCAAAATCAAAATTCCCCTGGTTTTTTTGAAACTATTTTTGGTGGCAATGAAATTGAATTTCAAATCAATGGAACCGTTGGTGGTGGTTTGGAAGCCATCTATCAACAGATTGATATGCCTCAAAGTAATCAAGCAGCTCAAAATAATCTTGACATTGGTTTTGATCAATTCATCAATGTGAGCCTCAATGGTCGTATCGGAAAAAACATTGATTTAATTGCCAATTATGATTCCCAATCAACCTTTAGGTTTCAAAACGATATTAAAATTCGTTACAAAGGTTCTGATCTGAGTATGATCAACCCAATGGAAGTTTTGAACAATCCAAATTTTATTCCATTTCCGTCTGGTCAAGAAACCCAAAGAGATATTTATGGTGCGCTGGGTTCGATTGAAGAAGAACTCTTTAGTGATCATCCATACAAAGACAACATCATACAAAATGTGGAATTGGGAAGCATACGTATGCCCATCAAAAGTCATCTCATCGATGGTGTTGAGGACCTTTTTGGATTACGTACGGATTTAAAATTTGGTAAGACCCATATCACCGCTGTTGTCTCTCGACAACGGTCAGAAAATCAAACCATCAAATCAGATACAGACGGCCGTATTCAAACGGTTGAATTGTCAGCATATGATTATCAAAGTGATCAACATTATTTTCTAGCACACTTTTTTAGAGATCATTACCAAGAGTGGCTCTCAAATTATCCATATATTCTCTCAACGATAAACATTAGCAGAATCGAAGTTTGGGTGACCAATCAACAGTATGAAACTCAGAATATTAGAAATATTGTAGCTATAGCAGATTTGGGAGAATCTTCTTCTGATAAAACCACTTTGGATGCCCATGCATCAAACTATTTTAATACATCCGAGGCCAATAGTCCCGCAGCCAATCAAAATAATATTCTTGATGTTACTAGAGAATCTCCTAATTCAGTTCTCAATAAGAACATCTATGACATTTCAAGCATTCATCAAGGCTTTGGAAGTTTAAGTCCTCACGTTCAAGAAGGAATTGATTATGAGCTGATCCAAAATGCGGTCTTATTGTCTGAGGATCAATATACTTTCAATTCGCAATTAGGATATATTTCATTGAACACGCCATTGCAAGAAGACCAAGTATTGGCTGTGGCATTTCAATATAGTTATCGAGGAGAGATCTATCAAGTCGGCGAATTTTCAGATTCCAACAATTTTTTAAGCGATGATGAAAGTCAAGTATTGATCGTTAAACTATTGAAAAATACATTGCGACAGTCGGATCTTCCACTCTGGGATTTAATGATGAAAAATATATACAGTACGGGAGCTTTTGGCATTGATGAAAATGGGTTTGGCATGAATATCTACTACAACAATCCCAAAGAAGGAACTTATCTTGTAGCAGATGATCCTAACATATGGCCTAAGGATTTAGTAGACCGATCTCTATTGAATCTATTCAAACTAGATCAATTAAACACGTATCAAGACCGAGTTGAGTTTGGTGATGGATTTTTTGACTTCATACCTGGAATCACGATCAATCCTTCAAGAGGAATCATTATTTTTCCAGTGGTCGAACCATTTGGAGAGTATCTTTTTGAGAAGTTATCTAGTTCTAAAACTGAAAACTATGATGCTGTAAACACCTATAATCCAAATCAAAAAAAATACGTTTACTATCAACTGTATCAAAAAACTCGTGATTTAGTGCAACAGGATGGCGATAAAAACAGTTTTTTATTTCAAATACAATTAAAATCACAACATGATAGTGGTATCTCACTTGGCACCGTGAATATTCCAAGAGGCTCGGTACGTGTTCGTTATTCTGGAAGATTGCTTCAAGAAGGTGTCGACTATAGTGTCAATTATCAAGCAGGTATGGTACGAATCATCAATCCAACGATTCTCTCTAGTGGATTACCAATTGACATCACTTTGGAGAACAATACGCTATTCAACAAACAAGCCAAAAGATTTTTAGGTCTTCGAGTCGACCACCGGATCAATAACCATTTGCAAATCAATGGGACATATTTAAAGCTTAGTGAAAAGCCCTTTTCTCAAAAAGCCATTTATGGCCAAGAACCTGTGAATAATCAAATTGTTGGATTTGGGTTTCATTATCAACAGCCCTTATCCTTTATGGATCGATGGATAAGCAAGCTTCCCGGGGTTCCAGATGCTGAATCCACACCTTCATTTGTTACCATTAATGGAGAAGTCGCACAGTTAGCACTTCGAAACCCCAAAGAAACAAACATCAATGGTCGGGCAGTAACGTATATTGATGATTTTGAAACATCTGGAATCAAAACAAGTTTAAAAAATCCTTCGGATTGGGTATTGGCTTCAGTACCCCTTCATGGGGTTGCAGGATCCAATCAAAATGGACTAGAAAGCGGTTTTGGGCGCAGTAAAATGGCTTGGTATACCATTGATCCGATATTTTATAATCAAAATTTTAATGGAATGGATCCTCGAGAACTCTCTGCAAACCAAACTCGTCAGATATTTATTGAAGAACTATTTCCACAGAGAGATATCACGAAAGGAACTTCCACCATCCAAACAACCTTCGATTTAGCATACTATCCAGACGAAAAAGGTCCCTACAATAATGCATCCGATGGGATGTTTCAACAATCAAAAAAAAGGAATTGGGCCGGAGTGATGCGAGAAATCAGTAGCCCCAACTTCTCATTATCGAATGTCCAATACATCGAGTTTTGGCTATTGGATACATTCAGTTCTCAAGTGGGCGAATCGGATGATCTGGGGGATTTGATTTTTCATTTAGGAAATATTTCAGAAGACATTCTCAAAGACAATCAAAAACAATACGAAAATGGACTAGCAAGAGAAGACGGAGGCTCTGAGTCCAATACATCAACGGTATGGGGTAACGTTCCCAATAAAAATGCTTTGTTTTATAGCTTTAATGAATCAGATGAATCGTTGGCTTATCAAGATTTAGGATTGGATGGATTATCTAATTCTCAAGAATCCTTTGTTTATAGCAATGGGAACCCATCAGATCCTGCAGGAGATGATTATCAGTTTTATTTAAATGCTCAAGGAAATATATTAGATCGTTATAAGAATTACAATGGAACTCAAAATAATTCTTTTTCAAGTGCTACCAATACGAATCGGCCAGCCACTCGATTACCAGATGTGGAAGATATAGATCGAGACCAGAACATGAATACATCGGAACGATATTTTGAATATCGAATTCCCATCAGTAGAAATATGAATCCAAAGAATCATCCCTATATTGTTCAAGTGCGACACAGTAGTCGCAATCTTTCGACTCATGGAAATCAATTTGAAGCTAGATGGTTGCTTTTTCGAATTCCCATTGATCCAAATTTTGGACAGACTCCCCAAAACAATCCACTGATAAAATCGATTGGAGAGATCAACTCCTTTCAATCGCTCCGATATATGAGAATGCTCTTGAAAGGATTTGAAAATCCAACCGTTTTTCGATTTGGAACATTGGATTTGGTCATGGGAAATTGGAGAGCATCGAATCAAAGACTCAATGGAACAATGATCAATTCAATGAGTCAAGTTGAAGTAGGCTTGGTCAATATTGTTGAACATGAAAACAGATTACCGATTAATTACCAACTCCCTATCAATATTCAAAGAGAAGAATTCATTCAAGGAAATGATGTTGTCAGATCAAACGAACAATCTTTGACCATGAAGGTTATTGACTTAGAGCCTGAGGAATCCAAAGGAGTTTTCAATGCTTTTGATTTGGATTTAACGGTTTATCAAAGACTCATTATGGATCTTCACGCGGAATCGTTAGAAGGCAAACCTCAATTATCGGGAGATCCTTCACCGTCTGATTATGATGTCGACAATAGTTTGGTGGTTTTTGTGCGATTGGGAAATGATCAGCATGAAAATTATTATCAAATTGAAATGCCCATTCGCCCAACACCAATCAAAGAGGGACAAACAAGACCTTATACGGCACAAGAAATTTGGATGCCAGAGATCAATCAATTGGATGTTTCCATTGATTTTCTCATGCAATTGAAAGCCAAAGTCTTTCCCATATTATCGAGAGCGTCACCTATTTTTTTTGATGCCGATTTAAAGATGATCGATTCAAAACAACCTTTTAGTAGCCTTTCGGGACCCAAAAAGTATCGTTATTCGATTAGAGGATTTCCAGCATTAAATCAAATCACCTCCATTGTATTGGGAGTGAAAAATAGCAATCAGCAATTAGGCCAGAAAATCTCAGGGGAGATATGGTTTAATGAATTGAGGCTTGAAGGAATCAACCAACGTGGCGGAACTGCATTTAGTGGAAACATGGAATTGAATTTATCTGACTTTGCCAATATCATTGCATCGATCAAAGACAATACTTCTGGATTTGGGCCATTAAATCGAACTCCGAGACAAATCTCCAATCAGAGCACTTTGGAGTACAATATCTCAGGTAGTGTTAACTTAAATTACTTACTACCAAAAAAATGGGGATTGCACTTGCCCCTAACGTTTGTGAAACAACAATTAACCAATACACCAGATTATGATCCGATTTTTCGTGATTTATTATTGGAAAACCGGTTGGATCATCCCAGCAACACGGCGAGTCGACAGTATTTACTCAAGCAGTTTCAAGAGTCCACTAGAACACAATCAATAAGTCTTCTTGGCACGAAACAAACCAATGCTTCAACAGACGATGTGAAGTTTTATAGCTTGGAAAATTTCAATTTGTCATTGTCGTATCATTCTTATGATTATCGGAGTTATCAATTGGAATACCAAAATCAAGAAGATGTCTACTTTTCATTAGCCTATAGGCATGATATACAACAGAAGCCAATTTTTCTGATACAAACAAAAAATAAAATCAATCAACCAATCAATTCTTCATTAATCCAAATGAATTTGTTGCCCTCATCGATTCATTGGAGTCTCAATATTGATCGTTCATTGTCTTCACAACGCTATCGAGACTTATCTATTCTAAACTCAGATTCTTCTCAAGCCAGTTTATTTCCAGAATTATTCGATGCGGATTATCAATTGAATTATCAATACGGATTTGATTATCCACTTTTTAATGCCTTAAACTTAAAATTCACAGCCAATACAAGTACCATATTAAGAGATCAAACGAATGGTCAGAAACTAAAAATCTACAGTCGGTTTTTTGAATTTGGTCAGCCCGACCAACACTATCATACCATCCATTTGAATTATCGCATACCCTTTGAACGATTTTCTTGGTTCGATTTTATCGAATCTACTTTCAATTATTCAGGCAACTATAGTTGGAAAAGGGGGGCTAGTATTATCAGTGCCATTCAAACCGGTAGCAATCAAGAATCTCAAGTCATCAATATCATTCAAAACGATAATTCCCAATCATTAATGACTCGAATAGATTTGAATCGAATCAAAACATTATTAGGGATTGAACCACAACAAAGCAATACAAATTCTCGAATTGGAGGAGTCGAAGGAATTTTGTCAAAAATATTTGCTTTTCATGGTCTGCAGTTTCAATACAGTGAGAATCACGGGATTTATTTACCAGGATATCTTCCGCAGACTGGATTTGTAGGGATTACAAAACCTGGATTATTTTGGTTCAGTCTAGGAGGTCAATCGGACATTCGTTTTGAAGCAGCTAAAAAAGGATGGTTGACAGAATTTCCCGAAATCTCACTCAATTATGAGCAAAACCATCGATCTGCATTTGATTTTTCCACTGATTTCAATCCTTATCCTTTCATAGCAATTCGTTTATCAGCTTCAAGAAGTTATTCTTCAAGAATTTTGGAAGACTACAATGTTGAGCGAGGAAATTACCTTCCATCTTTTTCTAATCGCATGGGAAGTTTTGAAATTTCTAGGATTTTTTTAAAATCAACATTTCGGAAACTAAAAACGCTACCTGATTTGCAAGTGCAAAAATTCAAAAATTCACAAACCACAATAGCCAAAAATCTAGTGCAATACTATCAATTGGACCAAACAACTGGTGAAAATGGTTTTCCTAAAGGATTTCACCGTAATCACAGAGATCTTTTACTCTATGGTTTTATGGAAGAATTTGGTCAATTCGACACCAAAAAAAGGGCGTATGATTTTATTGCAACGATTCCATTACCCAATTGGACCGTACAGATCGACTTGATCAAAGACAATCCATCCAAATCAACCTTGATTCAACGTTTGTTTGTCACGAATAGTTATCGAGGGAGCTATACCATCAATCATTTTCAAACGAACATAGAATACGATAAAGATAATCCCTTTGAATTGGATCAAAACGGGTATTATAAGCCTCAATGGATTGTGTCCAATGCCAATGTTGTGGAACAATTTAATCCATTGATAGCTGTTGATGTTGAATTAAAAAATACAACAAACTTTTCTTTTTCTATCAATCGAGATCGTGCGACCTCTTTTAGTTTTAGCAATCAATTATTAACCCAATCAGCAAGTTATGAGTATCATTTTCAAACAGATTTTCAAATTAGGACTCAAACGGCAAGCCCATCGAATCCCGATTTGAAAAAACTAGATGCTCAAGTCAATTTCATCTATAGAGATCATACGACCATTATAAGAAATTTATTAAATGATACCAACCAAATCATCAATGGTCAGCAGACGTTTAATCTTCAGCTTTCAGCTCAGTATCGTTTTTCAACTCGTTTGGTTGGTCGTTTATTTTATAATCATGATTTTACAAAACAAAAAGTATCCTTTGGGTTTGATCAAAATATAATTCGATCTGGATTTTCCATACGCTATGATTTCAACCCTTAGAATCTTGGATGAGTTATTGCGTGTAAACACTTCAATTGATTCAAAATATAATTATTTTGCTTCGCAATAATCATTTTCCAAAAAGACCAATAAGAATGCAAGTATGAAACCCAAATTGTTTTCTATTGTCGATTTCATTAAGCTAGAGTCCAGTTCAGCAATCATTTTATTAATCATGGCCATGTTTGCCTTGATTGCGGCTAATTCAGGATTATCTGATATGTACTATGGATTTTTGGATACCAACATTCGGGTTGGCATTGGTTCATTTGAAATTTCTAAACCAGCTGTTTTATGGATTAATGATGGATTGATGGCGATCTTTTTCTTTTTGGTTGGTTTAGAAATTAAAAGAGAAGTGCTTACGGGAGAACTTTCAAATTGGAAACAAGCCTCATTACCCATTTTTGCGGCTATAGGAGGTATGGCTTTACCTGCATTGGTCTTCTTTTACTTTAATGTTGACTCACCAGAGACTCTGAAAGCCTGGGCGATTCCCATGGCAACAGATATTGCTTTTGCGCTTGGTATTTTATCTCTTTTGGGAAGGCGAGTTCCCGTGGCATTGAAAATCTTTTTACTTGCTGTAGCCATTATTGATGATATCGGGGCCATTATTGTCATCGCTATTTTTTATACCTCAGAATTGTCTGTCAATGCATTGACCTTATCCATGCTCGGCTTTGCTTTGGCTGCGACATTGAATCGAATAGGTGTCAAAGTCATTGCTCCTTATTTGTTGGTGGGTCTTTTCATGTGGGCATGTGTTTTAAAATCGGGAGTTCATGCTACCTTAGCTGGAGTGTTGATTGCCTTCACGATTCCTATGAAAGAAGGGGATCATTCTTTTTTTAATCGTATTGAACACGGTTTGCATCCTTGGGTAGCCTTTTTGGTCTTACCTCTTTTTGCTTTTGCTAATGCAGGGGTCAACCTTTCTAGAGTTACTTTGGCTTCGATTATGGCGCCCTTACCAATAGGCATCATTGCAGGTTTACTCATCGGGAAACAAATTGGGGTGGTTGGAATGTCTTGGATTACGGTCTCACTAGGCATTGCCAAAAGGCCTCAAGGAATGACCTGGATACATATATGGGGCGTTGCTTGTCTCACTGGAGTTGGGTTCACCATGAGTTTATTTATCGGTTCACTAGTTTTTGATTCAGTACAAATGATGAATTATGTGCGTCTGGGTGTTTTAACGGGGTCCCTTCTATCCGGAATATTAGGGTATTCAATCCTTAGAACCATCTCGTTAAAAAAATCTAGCACAAAACCAACAAAGAATAAAGTCAATCATTAAATATGAGTATACCTTCGAATCTCCTTTATACGAAAGACCATGAATGGATAAAAATCGATGGTCAATATGCATTCGTTGGCATCACCGATTTTGCACAGAGCTCCTTGGGTGATGTGGTTTATGTAGATATTGAAAAACTTGACGAATCTTTGAACGCAGGAGAAATATTTGGTGTGGTCGAAGCCGTTAAAACAGTTGCTGATTTATTCATGCCTGTAGATGGACAAGTCATAGAACTCAATGAGGCATTACAAGACTCGCCTCAGTTAGTTAATGATGATCCATATGGTAAAGGATGGATTATTCGAATCAAAATCGAAGAAAATAAAGATTTTCGAGATTTGATTGATGCCTCTGCTTATTCAAATTTAGTCTTGAGCGAATGATTTCTCCAACCATATAGTTCTGTCTTGAAGTGATTTAATATATTCATTATGGAATGGTTACATATGTTTAGGTCAACAATATTTGGTCGTTTGAGAACAAATCTTAATTTTATACAAACAATAAAATAAAATCATAGAATAAATTATAAGATTTTTTTATTTTTATACACTGTGAAAGACAAAAAAACTTTTTGATGAATCTTAAAAAAAATCCCAAATACGACTTGAATAAGTTTAGTGGTTTATATTTTGCAATAGGTCTTACCGTTGTCTTGTTTTTAACGTGGCGGGCTATTGAATGGAAGAATTATGATAAATCAGAATTTGACTATTTGGCTCTCAATGTTGATGAGGATGACGATGAAGAAATACCCATTACAGAGCAACTGAAACCACCGCCTCCACCACCTCCACCACCTCCTGCACCAGAAGTCATTGAGATCGTAGAAGATGAAGAAGAGGTTGAAGAAACCATCATCGAATCAACAGAAACAGATGAGGAAGAGATTGTAGAAGTTGAGGATATCGAAATTATCGAAGAAGTCGTTGAAGAAACCGTGATATTCGCTGTGGTTGAAGATGTGCCCATTTATCCTGGATGTGAAAGAAAACCCAAAAATGAACATAGATCATGTTTTGAACAAGGAATACAAAACCATATTCGAAGAACTTTCAGATATCCTGAAATCGCTCAAGAAATGGGGATCCAAGGAAGAGTTAATGTTCAATTTACTGTATTGACAGATGGCTCCATCGGTAATATATTGGTTCGAGGACCTGATAAAAACTTAGAAAGAGAAGCTCAGCGTATCATGCAGTCATTACCCAAAATGACTCCAGGAAAACAACGGGGAAGGCCTGTAAAAGTTCCCTTTAGCATCCCTGTAAACTTTAAACTACAATAGTAGCTATATAAAATTTTTGTTTTTTCATTTAGTTTTTTTCACCGGTTATTTATTTAATCGGTGTTTTTTTTTACCTCTTAAGTAACTGCTGACTTGAAGAATTCAGATCGGTATTGGATATGGTTATTGATGGCATGGATTTTTTTAGAAAACGAACCCTTGAGTTGAGTAAATACATCAAAAGGTTAGATGATTGGAGATTAAACCATCCGAGTTCATAAAACCGTCACAAAACTTTAATATTCCAAGATTGGTTTCATATGAATTGCTCACATTGGAATTGCAGTTAAAGTATTTTTGCCCATAGGTTGTCTATGGCCAAGAGCACACTTTTCTTTAATAAATTTATTTCAATAGGATTCAAGGATTTTCTGGTTCTTACCAAATTTAGACTTTCTTTAAGTGTTGTTGTTTCATCTGTAGCTGGATATCTTTTGGCAGTGGATAGCATCGAAGTTTCAGTTATTCTTTTGTTGTTATTGGGGGGATGCTTAACTGTAGGTGCTTCCAATGCATTCAATCAATGGATGGAAAAGGAGTTGGATGCTAAAATGAACAGAACGAAAAACAGACCATTGCCTCAAAAAAGAATCACTTCTTCAGTGGCAATGACGATTGCAACCTTGATGACCGTCTTGGGTTGCTTGTCTCTTTATTTAATCAATATTTATACATCTCTGTTGGCATTATTGTCTCTAATCATTTATTTATTGGTTTATACACCCTTAAAAACCAAAACCCCGTTAGCCGTTTTTTTTGGAGCCTTTCCTGGAGCCATTCCATTTATGTTGGGATGGATTGCAGCAACAGGCAATTTTGGTATTGAAGCAGGTACCTTGTTTGCTATTCAATTTTTTTGGCAGTTTCCACATTTCTGGTCGATAGCTTGGATAGCGGATACGGATTATCAAAAAGCCGGATTTCGGTTGTTACCCACAGGAAAAAGAGATTCTGGTACGGTCTTCCAAATTGTTTTTTACACGCTTTGGATGATTGTTATTTCTATTTTTCCAGCAACCAATTATACTGGAGATCTCCATTTATCTCCTGCAGGATTGGGAATTATTATTTTGATGGGATTAGGGGTCTTATATTATGCATTGAAACTCATGGCAAATCCCACCACACTCCAAGCCAAACCTTTGATTCGTATTTGCATTGTTTATATTACCATGTTACAACTAACTTATGTTATCGATAAATTTGTTACTCAATGAATCAACCCATATCTCAAACAATTAGCATTCAGCGCTCAAAACGCATGATGTTATGGATTGCCATGATTTCCATGAGCATGACTTTTGCTGGATTAACAAGTGCCTATGTCGTGAGCAGTAATCGTCCTGATTGGTTGACCCAACTTGTGATGCCAGCGGCTTTTACCATCAGCACCATCATTATTTTATTGAGTGGCTTGACATTTTGGTATGCAAAGAAATTGATTCAAGTCGATAATATCAGCCAATCTCAATGGATCTTATTGATTACTTTTTTTCTTGCGATTGCCTTTGTCTATTTTCAGTTTCAAGGATTTACTCAAATCATGGAACAAGGATATTATTTTACAGGTCCCGAAAGTTCGATTACTGGTTCCTTTATCTATGTTTTAGTATTGCTTCACTTGCTTCACTTGATTGCAGGAATGATTGTCGTTAGCGTGGTGATGATTAATAATTATAGGGGAAAATACAACAAGCAGAATTTATTAGGTGTGGAATTAGCTACTAACTTTTGGCATTTTTTGGATGGTCTTTGGTTGTATCTCTATCTTTTTATGTTATTGATTGGCTGAGATTCATTTAATGAATGAAGTGTCTTCCTTAGTCTATTTCAAAAAATGGAAAAGTTCGCTATTCTGATTCATAAAGAGTTCTTATATCGTCATGAAGAAGAAGCAATGTAAAGACATCAGAACGTTCCAACGCATGTGTAATGATTTTGAAAAATGATTGGTTGGAAAGGATAATCAAACATTAATGAGAGGATTATCGTCTATTCAAAATCCTTTACATTTGCCCCAGTTGAATCAAACATTGTAGATGGATTTACAGATTACCGAATCTTCCGAAATCAAAAAAGATTGGGAGGGTGGGGTAAAGCCATTAAAAGCGAGTTACGGCAAGTTGATGATGTGGTTTTTCATCGTATCTGATGCTCTTACTTTTTCAGGATTTTTAGCTTCCTATGGATTTACAAGATTCAAACACATCACCACGTGGCCTATTGCCGATGAAGTATTTTATCATTTTCCTTTTTTACATAGCATTGAAGCTCCCATGTACTATGTGGCATTAATGACTTTTATTTTGATTTTTTCATCAGTCACTATGGTTCTAGCGGTTGATGCTGGTCACTACATGAAACAAAAAAAGGTTGCTTTTTACATGCTTTTAACGATTATTGGTGGATTGGTCTTTTTAGGTTCGCAAGCATGGGAATGGAAAACATTTATTACAGGCCAATATGGTGCCGTAGAAACTCGGGGAGGCCAGATCTTACAATTTATGGATGCCAAGACTGGAAAAAGGGCATACATCGATGATTTTGCTCAAGAGATTCAATATGATCTTACGACACATGAAAATCACCAAGGAGTTTGGTTTGAGCAACAATCAGTTGACCAAATAACATTGGAAGAAGTTGTTGCTGGATTTAAAGAAAATGACCAAATATTGATTCGGACCGAAATGATTATAGATAATCAAAAGCAACTATTAAGCCGACAAGAATCTATCACGAAAATAGATGATGCGGTTCGAGTTGTCAGAGGAGCCAATTTGGTTCGCAATGAATATGGGAATCGATTATTTGCTAATTACTTTTTTTTCATAACGGGATTTCATGGTTTTCATGTCTTTTCAGGAGTGATTATCAACATCATCATTTTCATCAATATACTATTGGGAACCTACCAACGAAGAGGTCATTATGAAATGGTTGAAAAAGTAGGATTGTATTGGCATTTCGTTGATTTAGTATGGGTCTTTGTCTTTACTTTTTTCTATTTGGTATAAAATTTTTTTAATTCATGGCCGAAGTTCAGCATAAATTAGAAATTTTCAGAGGCTTGCTAAAGTTTAAATCCAATCAAACCAAAATATGGGCTGTTTTGGCTGTTTTGTCCATCGTCACCATTGTGGAAGTTGCCTTAGGAATTGTCAAGCCCAAGATTTTATTGGAGCTATTTTTGGGAATGAAAACCATCAATTGGATCTTTATTTTATTGACTTTTGCAAAAGCCTATTACATCACTTGGGATTTTATGCATATGCGCGATGAAAAAAGTGGTCTTCGAAATTCTGTTGTATTGCCTCTAGTGATTCTAGTCCTTTTTTTAGTGGCTCTTTTGCTCGTTGAAGCAGACTATATTTTTCAAGTAAAATACAATGGATTTTTGAGTTGGGATTTCTGATTCAGCTATGATTCTTGACTAAAACATGAGTCAGAGATTCAAAAAAAATCTGGTTCTTTTGATACTGTTTGTTTTTCCAGTATTGACCTATCTATTTTTCGCATCTGGGGTCAATAATTTTGCTCGTCTGCCCATTGTCAAAGAAAAGATTTCAGAAATAGAAGTCATCAATCAACCTCAAGTACGATTAAAAAATAAAATCACCGTATTAGGTTATTGGGGTCATCTAACTCAAGAAATGCAAGTTCAAGCATTCAATTTAAAAGAGATTATTTACAGTCGTTTTAATGGATTTAAAGATTTTCAATTTGTCATGTTTATTGATGATAAGGCATTAGAAGAAGCTCAAAGATTAATCCAAATTCTGAGTAACCGTGATGATCAAACCGGCTTTTCAAATTGGCATTTCATCCCAGTTTCATTGCAAGAGATGACACAACATCATGCTTCTTTAAATACACCTCGTTTATTAGATGACAAGGGCTCAACCCCCTATGTTTATATCATCGATAAAAAACTCAATTTGAGAGGACGTGATGATCCAAAAAAAGGAGAGAAAGTGTTTGGATATGATGCACAATCAATTGTGGAATTAAGCGATAAAATGGTTGATGATGTTAAGGTTTTATTGGCAGAATATCGCTTGGCCTTAAAAGAGAAATCCCCAAATAATGAAATCACAGAATGAAAAACATAAAAAAAATTGGCGTCTTTTTTGGTCTTTTGTCGATTTGTGTTTTTGTGGCTTGGGAGGTATCTAAAAAAATACGTGAGGATCAAGTAGTGAAAAGCAATCGAGCTAGTAACCCCAAAGCTCTTTCTTATGTTCCATGGAACGGTAATGATTACAAAAAAATTCCAGACTTTCTTTTTCGAAACCAAGACAGTCTTTATATTTCAAATGAAGATTTCAAAGACAAAGTCTTTGTAGCTGAATTTTTTTTCACTAGATGCCCTACCATTTGCCCAATCATGAATCAAAACATGCGGAAAGTCGAAGATTATTATGGTCATCGACCTGATTTTGGGATTGCATCGTTCACCATTAATCCAGAGTATGATACTCCTTCTGTTCTAAAAGCCTACAGTCAAAACTATGGTGTTTGGTCTTCTCATTGGCATTTTTTGACAGGAGCCAAAGATTCCATTTATTCATTAGCCAATCGGGGTTTCAATATCTATGCTTCAGCCAATCCAGCGGTAGCAGGAGGATTTGAACATCAAGGCTTTTTTGCGTTAATTGATAAGCAAGGCTATATCCGTTCGAGAATCGATTCGATAACTGGAAATCCGATGGTGTATTATTCAGGAATTAATCCCCAACAAGTAGATCAATTAATTGAAGATATAGCATTGCTTTTAGATGAATAGTCGTCAGCTAAGAAATAACAAATTATGGACTTGGATCTTGTCCATTGCCATTCCCATTGTGGTCTTGATTTTATTTACATATAAAATACCTCATGCTCGACCAATGGTTGAATTACCACCAATCTATGCGACCATCAATGCCATCACATCTTTGGTGTTGATTTTAGCGTTTATTGCGATTCAAAGGAAAAGAATGAAATGGCATCAGCGTTTGAATGAATTAGCGATGGTATTATCTGTTATTTTTTTAATTCTGTATGTGATTTACCACATGACCAGCGATCCGACGCCATTTGGAGGTGATGGAATATCTCGCCCGATTTATTACTTTTTTTTAATCAGCCATGTATTGCTATCCATCGTGATTATCCCATTGGTATTGATCACCTATTTTCGAGCCAAAGCATTTCGTTTTGAGGCGCACAAAAAAATCGCTAAAATCACGTTTCCTTTGTGGTTATATGTTGCTCTTTCGGGGGTGATTGTTTACATTTTAATTTCTCCATATTATGAGACCGTCTAAAGGGATCTCAATCACCATATTTTTTGTTTTATTGCTACTTTCTGACCCACTTTTTGGTCAATGCTCCATGTGCCGTGCTATTCTCCAATCTGAAGAAAATACAACTGTAGCTGAAGCGATTAATCATGGAATTGTCTATCTCATGATCATCCCCTACATCTTAGTAGGATTGGTGGGGTTTCGAATTATCAAAATCCTCAGAAAGAAACCTTCATAAAGAAACTATGGGTTGCGGTTTTAATTCATTAAGATCACATCATTTAGAGTGACTTATGGACTCTTTGGAAATCAAATAGAGCTCTAGTTCATATCTACAACTATTGAGTGGCTTCATATTCAATTTCCCAATTGGGACTCTTTAATTGGTTGATGATATACTTTATAGTAATCTCTTCTCCTTTTTTAATGGTTTTAATGGTTTTGATACGGATGTGTCTTAAATCTCCTAATTGTGGATGTTGTTTGTAAAAATTGGCTTTTGAATTTGGAATTTCGTGATGATTAATAAATTTTCCTAATTCTGTACGACTGTATCGATCATCATTCGTTTGATCAAAGATATGCGATACCCCAAGATCCGATCCTAATGGAATATCTTTTGTTGCAAAAATGCCCATTCCATCAATTTTGCTTTTGGCAACAGTCAAATTACTTGGAAGAAAATAAAAGTCCGATATTGAGGACATGGCAATTGGTTCTTTCAAAATTATAAAAACAATTCCATTTAAGGTTTATAAGGACGAATCAATCCTTCTTGAGCCAATGAGGCTATTAATTCCCCATTTTGAGCAAATACATGAGCCCGCACAAAGCCTCTTCCATGAGATGCTGTTGGGGATTCAATATCTAAAAGTGACCATTGATCTATTCTAAATCTTCGATGAAACCAAATACTGTGATCAAGAGTTGCATAAAATGTTCTGAACACTCTCAAACTTTCACGATGTGGTAATGTCGTTGTTAATAACAAATGATAATCTGAAACAAAGGCTAAAAAGAGTTGATGCATTGAAAATGGAGTCGATAATTCATGTTTTAAGCGAAACCATACATGAGCTTTGGGAGCACTTTTTGAAGTTTCTAAAAACAAGGCTTTACCCACTGGTCTGAATTCAAAAATATGGGGATGCATTTTGATCAATCGATGGTAACGATGTGGATGGATTTTTTCAAGTGGTTTGGCTTGTTGTAAATCTGTGAGTAACAAATCAGGAGTCAGAACGTTGGGTAACTCAATTTGATGATGGACCCCTGTTTCATGTTTATGAAACGAAAAATTGGATGTAAATATGGTTTCATTATTCTGATGGGCTGAGACACTACGATAACTAAAATTTCGACTATCTCTGAGATTTTTTACTTTGTATGTGATGGGGGTATCAATAGATCCACCATTGACAAAAAAACCATGAAGCGAATGGACTTGTAAATGTTTGGCAACGGTTTCATAGGCGGCAAAAAGGGATTGACTTACCAATTGTCCTCCAAACACTCGCTTCCAAGCCGTTGGATAGTTTTTTCCTAAAAACGTATTTGAGCTTAGTTTTTTAAGGGTAATGATGTCAATGAGATCCTGATAGGATTTCATGATTGGAATACTACGAACGATACAGAATAAAATAGAACTTTAACCGAACGAAATGGTTTTAAAATAATCCCAAAGGCCAAATGATCGGGTCATTTTTTACGCTTCACCCAAATTTCATGCATGGGGTCCCCTTTGCTACTAAATCCTTTATGAAACCAATCATCACCTTGCAGATTGTATTGAAAATCTAAAGTCATCGTGACTCTCGAATTATCTCTTGAAAAATAGTCGATGGTTTCACTGTAATGACCATCTTGAATCGAGTAAGTACCTCCCCCGCAACCTGAAAATTGCATGGTTCCAGTATGAAAAGCTGTCCATTGAAAATGACCATCCAATAAAAATTTCATGGTTTTTCGTGGTCCATCGATATTTCTTCTGTTTTGAGCCCCATCGTCTTGTACGCGACCTCCCATTAACCATTTTCCTTCTAAAGGAAGCGATTCTTTAGAGATGTTTTTCCAATTGGTATTCTTTTCGATGGTTAATGTTCTAAGGCTATCTTTTTCAAAATTTGAGTTGAATTCTAAATCAACAATAAAAACATCCCCTTCACGAGTATAAAACCCACCCCTTGTCTTGATGAATTTCGCTGGATCGTTTTCATATGCAGTGTGGATAAGGTATTGCTCATCCAATAAAATTTTATGCACTATTTCTTTAGTATCTTTTGTTTCTACAATAGAGAAAACTTGAGCACGAGAATTTAGAGCAATGACGAAAAAGGAAAACACGATGACATGTTTCATGAGTTGAATCTTTAGATTGATGATTTAGTTCAAAAGTTAAATAATTTTTTGATTCGTAGTCAATGATAATACCCGAGAACTAGCAAGACAAGTTACAAAAGTATCATCTTTAAATTTTTGAAATATCAAAATACTTTTTCATTGCCCCCCCCCTCCAGAATCATTCCCATATTTAGAAGTGAATACTTTACAACGTTCCAATTTTTGTCGATGGTTGCAGGTTAAGAAATCAATCGGTTTGTTTTATCGGTTAAATAATACCCTCCTGATTTAGGGGCCCCCTTGAATTCAATGATGTTTAGTTTCCTTGAAATCATTAAATAACGTTCCAATGTTGGTAGAGATTTACTCTTGTGTTTTCTAGCAATTTGTTTCAAATTAAGTCCTGCATCCTTTTGTATAAAGTTAACCATATGGATTATCTCAGATCGAACAGCATGGCTTATTTCGTTGACTAAACCATCTTGTATGCCTTGGTTTATCATTTCATTTACTCCATCATTTACTCCATCATTTACTCCATCACTTTGAATTCTGTGTCCAAGGTGTTGAAGGCGTAATTGAGTTTTTTCACCAACGATCTTCCAGGAAGGCAAAGGGAATCTATTTTCCTTGCAATCAGCAATCATTCTTAAAGTTCCAGTTCCCAACATTTCAATGAGACCTCTCATTTGACATATGTATGCGATATCTGGGTTTCTCAAAATAGAGTCATGTTCTTTCAGAAGATCTTGTATGGAAATCGATGCCGGTAATCTGCCGGTGTTTGAAATAACGGTTTTGTCAAGATAAATGTCAATGTTTAAAGTGCTCGAAATTTTGGAATAATCACGATGGATGATAGCGTTCATTAATCCTTCACGTAGGGCAATTAACGGTATGCTTTCTTTTTTTCTTTCCAATCCTGAAATTCTTTCAGCCCTTTTTAGTTGGGTTTCAAAAAAATCCCAAATGGAGGTTATGTTCTTAAATAAACCTCCGCGATATATCCTATCAAATAGGATTAACTTACCGATTTTGGATGTACCATAAACCGTTATTCTAATCTTGGATTGTGGTAGATAGTTGGTTGGATTGATAGCAAACAATAGAATGGCAGCGTTGGTTAAATTCCCATTTTTCATAAGCCCCAATCTCAACAGAAAGTCCTCCTTTGATATTGGAACTGCATCATAGTTCTTTTTTTGATATTCATGAAGGGTTTTATGTATTTCTTGATGATCAAGGTCTTCGATACTAGCCCCCAAAACAACTTGTCTTTCCCAGTTGAACTCAGTCTTTTTTCGACTTTTTATTAAAGATTTTAATTCGATAGAAGAAGCAATTTTGGTGGAGCCATGTTGTGTAACATAAATTTTTCCATTAAAACTATATGGCTTTTTTGAACCTGGCCACACACTGATTAAAACAATTTCTTTTCCTTGATACGAAATAATATTGGAAACAATAGGAGCCGATGGAACCAAGTTATGGATGACCTCTTTTTGTATCTTAATGTTCCAATGGCTATTTATGTTTGAAGGCTTTTCATCCTTTCCAATTCCAATTAAAACATCTCCTCCATCCTTATTAAGAAACGCACAAAGGGTTTTACCCAACTCACCAACATCAGGTTTGCTGTATAACCGAAGGGTTTCACTTTTAGTGTTTGCTAGCAAGTTTTCTATAATTATTGAATTCGCCATCAATGAATCCCCTCTTTTATGATTTCCGTAATGAATTCATTACTCTTGAATTGGGCATTAATGTAATCTAATGCTTCATCCAATCGATAAAATGGTTGTGCCCAATTTCCCGTTCTTGTTCTCATTGGTTTTCCTTCAAGTAAAACGTGACTGTATATATCAAGAGTTCGTTCATCAAAAATGTTACTTTTCCGTATTCTGACATCAGGTTGTTGATGTCCCTTAGAATCAAGATAATAAAGATGTTTTTTGAGCTCCTTGGTAAAGACAACATCTCTATGTACCAAAAACCAGTATGGCTTTTTAAGTTGGATGGCAAGTTTTATTTCTTCAAAGGTGATGTTACGTTCCTCTATATTCCCAGTTCCATAATAAGGGCGGATAACGCCAACAAAAGCATCACATTGTCGAACGGCATCTAAGCAATTCTCAAGAATCGATTTGTTTGGATTAACACGTACAGTTCCTATATGTGAATTAATAACAGAATATCCTAATGTTGAAATAGTGGCACAAATAGTTGATAATTGATCTTGGAACCCAAACACGGTTGATGCAACCATAATTTCAATTTCTCCATCCAAAGTCATGCGTTCTATTTAGTCGACAAAACATGATATCGTGAGCCTAAATTAAGAAAACAAAAGAATAGGATCAGAAATATGGCCGTAAAAAATATTCACTCAATATGTCTTGGGATTTAAATACAGAGGTCAAAATTATTCTAAAGAAAAATGCTCTCAAGGATTAAAATGGGATCATTGGGTTAGGAATTTTAGTAAAGCAGTAGACTGTCCATTGACTATTTGTGACCTTAACATCCTACAAGAAGAATTAGAAGATCTATCGTCTACACAATAATTGCGTCATTGTTTTCTTTATTGAGTTATTCAATCAAGGATGAGTGAGATACAAAAGAATTGGGATATTAAAGTTTTAAACGGTTCAGTAGATAATGTCAAACATTGAAAACGCCATTTAGTTAATTTTGGTAAAAATATTTTCTATGAAAATCTATTTGTATCCTTTAGTAGCTAGTCTTATTTTTTGTAGCATCGTCATTGCACAGAAATCGGAAACAATTCAATCGACATCAAAGATTTCTAAAACACAACAATGGGAAAACCAATTTGTCGATGATTCTTTTGATGGTTGGCAAATCTTTAGAAATCAGGACGATAGCAAATCAGGTTGGTCTCTTCATGATGGCGTATTGATCTATAATTCTGAAAAAGCTACTGGAGAGGGGAATAAAAGTCTCATATCCGATGCTACGTATCGAAATTTTGAAATTAAATTTGATTGGAAAGTTTCTCCCAAAGGGAATAGTGGATTTATGTGGGGGGTTAGTTTAGATGAAAAATTTGAACATCCCTTTGAATCAGGACCTGAAATTCAAGTTTTAGACCCTGCGGTTTACTTGGGTGATGAAAACAATCAAAATCATACCGCTGGAGCACTTTACGATTTAATTGCTCCCCATACTTTGGTTACCAAAGACGCAGGACAATGGAATAGTTTCCACATCAAAATCGATTACGATGAGAATCGAACTGTGGTGATTCATAATGATGTGGAAATTCTCAATTTTCCATTGCATGGACCACAATGGGATGAACTCATTGCCAATAGCAAGTTTGCTAATATTGAAGGCTTTGGAACCTATCAAACCGGGCATCTGGCTTTTCAAGACCATCCAGGAGTGATTTCCTTTAAAAATGTAAAAATCAAATCGTTAGACTAAAATCTCAATCCATAGATGCGTCGATTCTATGCTAGTTTTCTAGTTTCATCACTGTTCATAGGTTATGGAATAAAGATCACTCACGTGTTCCATTACCATATGGATGAGGAACACTACATCAGTACTCATGAGCACTTGCATGATGCTCGTCATCATCTGGCATTTATTGATCTTTCCATTTTACCAACCATTGAAAATTCATTTTCTTGGAATCCCCCATTGATAAACCAAAACCAACGGAAAATCAGTGTATTTCAAAAGGAATATTTCATTCAACGATTCTTTCAATTTATAAATTTACGTGCGCCGCCTGATTAGCGTCTATTTTGTATAGGTTTTGGAAAACACCTTGGACACAAAATTAAATCCATAAGTTTTCTACAACAATATTTAATCTTAAATTTATAATGAAAGCATTTTTGCAAAAAAGCCAATCGTTATTGGCGTATTCAACTTTTATTTTTGGCTTGATTTTTTTAGTCTCATGCTCCAAAGATGATCCTGAAGAAGAGCACGATCATGAGGAGTTTTCCCATATTGAGTTTACAATAAAAACTGGAAATACGGAACAAACACTGACTTGGGCCGCTGAAGAAGAAGATCATGATGAAGACCATGATGATCATGACCATGAAAGTCATGGGGAATTTGAGGGGGATGATACTATCAAATTGAAAAATGGCACTAAATCAGAAGTATCCATTAGTATTTGGAATCGACACGATGGGGAAAATGAAGATGTTACTGAAGAAATCAAAGAAGAAGTGGATGTTCATCAATTTTTTTATGAATTTTCTCCAGACATCGTAAAAATAGAGCCTTCTAGTTCAGATCTTAAAGACTCTAATGGTATCAATCTTTTATTGTTTACTGATTGGACGCCATCAAGTACAGGCTCTGGAAAAGTCGAAATTACTCTGATTCATGAGCCTAGTAACAAAAGAGCAACACGAGAACAAGCTGGAGGAGATGCTGATTTTGAAATCAGCATTGATTTCACTGTAGAAGAGGAATAATCCTAGTTTTCTTTACTCCCCTATATCATAGGGGAGTAAAGAGAATTGATTTTATTGATTATGGGTGTTTCAAATGGGTTGAAAAGGTTGAATTTTCTATGGAAGCCCTCTCTGAAGTTATTCTGCCCAAAGTGTTTGGCCGTTTTTGGAGCGGTGTGTGTTTGTGATAAAACTTGTGCTCAAAAATGTGATATCAATTTAGAAGTAGAAGTACTAAATCAAAATGATGGGACTCCAATTAATGATGCTATTGTTTCCACCCAAAACGAAGATCATGAAATCAAAAATTCGAATCAAGGAACAACGATCATCGAAAAGATATGTCCCGGTAACTTGCAATTAACGATTTCCCATCCCCATTATGAAGTCTATTTAAGCCAATATTCAATCGATTCGGATCAAACTTTGAAAATTGAATTAATTCGTAAAGCCATCGAATTAAATGCCGTTAATATCGAACAGTTTTTACACCGTTCACAAAGTCAAACGCTTTCTGAAAAAATTCTCACACAAAGTCAAATTGATGCCTATGCTCACCAAAATATTTCTGATGCTTTATCCACATTAAGTGGAGTGTCTATGATTCGATTGGGGAATGAGATTTCAAAACCGATCATACATGGTATGTATGGTTCAAGAGTAGCCATTGTGGCCGATGGTCATCGATTGAGTGATCAAGAATGGGGTGCTGACCACTCTCCGTCCATAGATTTAAATGCATTTCAGGGAGTTCAACTATTAAAAGGAGTCTCGACATTGAAATATGGAGGAGATACATCAGGGGGTATTATTATATTAAATCAATCCATAGTAAAACCGATTGATTCATTATACGGCAGTGTTTCTATTGTGGGTAGTTCTAACGGCCTTGGAGGTTCATTAGCCAGCAGAATCATTAAATCATATCCAAACGGTTTTCATTTTAAAATCAATGGTTCATACAAAAAAACTAGAGATTTGATTGCCCCTGATTATACGTTATCCAATACAGCTAGTTCGCGTCAAAATGTAGGCATTCACATAGCTAAAAAAACAATGTCCAATAGTTGGGAGTTTACTGGTTCTGTTTTCCAAAATGAAATCGGTATTCTCAGAGCAGCACATACCGGTAATGTGAGAGATTTAATCATAGCGATCAATAGAAACCGTCCTTGGTTAATAGAAGATCCTACATTTGAAATAAACTCCCCTTCGCAAATGGTGACACACTATAGTGCCTTGGGAAAATACTCTAAAAGATTTGATAGTACTTCAAAATTGAATCTTCTTTATGGTTTTCAACACAACAGAAGAAAAGAATTTGATATCAGACGTGCTGGTCGAAGCAGAATTCCATCATTACATCTTCGATTGATTACCCAAAATATATCAATAGATTATGACTGGTTTTCTAAAGGATTTTGGCATTTCAATTTAGGAACAACTATTGAACTGCAAGATAATGAGGCTGTTCCAGGTACTGGCGTTAGCCCATTGATTCCAGATTATTTTAAATATAAAATGGGATCTTATATTTCTTCAACTTACAAAAAGAATAATGACTTGATTTTCGAACTAGGTGCGAGGTTGGATTACGATCATTTGGATGTTAAAAAATTCTATCAACTCAAGGATTGGGAAAACAGAAAGTACAACGAAAAATACAGCCATTTTGAAATTCGAAAAACGGCATCCAGTCAAATTTTGACCAACCCAGAATTAGATTTTTGGAGTTTAGCGGTTAACAGTGGTGTTTATAAGAATTTCAAATCAAATATTTCTATAGGTTTCAACTACATCCTAAGCCAAAGAGCTCCTAATGTAGCAGAACTTTTTTCCGATGGGTTGCACCATTCGTTAGCCACTATTGAACAGGGTAATTTGGAACTTCCGAAAGAATCCGTCCACAAAACTTTGATTGATATCAACAAAAACAGTGGAAAATTGCAATGGGGGATAACTCCTTATGTTACGTTAGCTAAAAACTATATCTATCTACAACCAATCGGTACCATAACCACAATCAGGGGGGCATTTCCTGTTTGGGAGTATTTATCAAGTGACGCTCAATTTTGGGGAGTCGATGCGGATTTAGAATACAAATTTAAAAGCAATATGATTTACCAATCAACTGTTTCCTTTGTTGCTGCCAATGAAAGTAAAACCAAAAACCCACTGATCGATATCCCTCCTTTTTCTTTAAACCAAAGAATGAATTATAGGACTAAATCCGATTTTTCCTTTCAAGTCACCAGTGATTGGGTGGCAAAACAAAGTAGATATCCTGAAACAACCTTTAAAAGCTCATACATTCAAGATGGCCAATTTGTACAGACCGAAATTAACTTAACCTCCCCGGTTAAAAGTTATCATCTCCTAGGATTGGAAATCAGGAAAAAATTCATCAACAAAGAAAACCTTTCAATAGAATCTAGGTTGGGGGTACGGAATTTAATGAACCTATCTTACAGGGAATACTTAAATCGATTGCGATACTTTTCAGATGATATTGGTAGAACGATCGAATTACAATTTCAAATTGATTTCTAATTTGAATTATTCAAATCAATCAGCCCTTCAGGTAATTTCATGGTGAGTTTTTGATTCCTTTGGTCCTCTTGCAAAATCAATTCGGTATCCAATGGAATTAAAAATTCAAAGCCATCATGAGCAATTTCTAGTAATGGTTGGAGGGGACGTTCTATAATGTTTTTAATTGTTCCAATTTTTGTTGTTTGGTCATAGACACCATACCCTACTAAATGATTTAAATCTTCTGATGTATCGATATTCAAATCAACAGCGGTTTTTAAAACATACACTTGTTTAAACAATAATTTATGAGCGTTTAGTTCATTATCAACGCCCAAAAATTTAACGCGAATTTGATTTTTAGAATGAGTCTTCAACTTTTCAATTTGATGAGGTACAAGAGTATGATCAATATCGATAAACAAGGATCTTAAATTTAAAAATGGATTTAAATCAGGATATTTTATTTGGATTAATAGTTCCCCCTTATAACTAAATTTTTTAGTTGTATACCCCATAAATAAAACTTCTGATTCTGACATCGACAACTCGTTTTGTTCATCAAATGGAATCATTGTTGTGTTAAGAATTATTCTATTTTTTGAAAGATAGAAAACTTTACTTCTAGAGATAAATAAAAATCAAAATTTGAGTTTGTATGTGCGGGATACACTTTACATCCATTGATGTTTTTATGAAGAGTCTCCTTTATCTAAAGGTTGAATATCTGATATCCTATGGCCATTTTCCTAATTTTCCAGTCGATGTTCTTTCTACTTTTTGGCTTATTTAGAATCCATTGGTGTTCATCCACCTATTCATCTTTAGACGGGTTGTTTTCTTGATTTTTGGATGAAACTTTTTTCTCTTCTTTGGTTTGATCTGAGTCTTTGGAACGATCTTCTTCATTTTTTGCTTCCACCTCAGTCTCTTGAGAGTCTAGTTTTTCTTTTAAAACAGACTTTTCTTTTTGTATGATGGCCTCAGCCTGTTCTTGTTTTACTTTAGTTAATCGTTCTTTATTTCTTTGGATTTTATCTTGTTTTTCTTTATTCCAAAATTCAAATTTTTCTTCTGCTTGTTCTAGGGTCAAGGCTCCTTTACCAACTCCTTTTTTCAAATGAAGTCTCAACAATACCCCTTGGTATGATAAAATGGATCTAACGGTATTGGTGGGTTGTGCTCCGTTTTCAAGCCATTTTATAGCATCATCTTGTTGAAGCTTAATTTCTGCTGGATTCAGATTGGGGTTATAAGTGCCAATCTTTTCGAGAAAGCGACCATCTCTTTTAGAACGCGAGTCGGCTGCTACAATCCAATAAAATGGTTTGCCTTTTTTACCGTGTCTTTGAAGTCGAAGTTTTACTGCCATATTCTTTCAATTATGAGCAACTCGTGCTCTATTGTTTTTGAGGGGAGCAAAAGTATTAAATAAAGTCAAATGTTAGACTTGTTTCTAGAGGCTTTTTTTATGGGATTCATGAACTAAAAAGCGTCCAATTTAAATCTTAAATCCATATAATTAACTTTCATTAAGTTTCTCTATTCTTGGTCATCAAAATGGAACAATGATAGAGTTACCTAATGCAATTTTATTGAATTACAAAAAGATTCCTTTAGAATTGCATTTGAAAGTGGATCATGTCTTAGGAAAGGGGCTTATATACCTGAATACCCAAAAGTAGTCATTATTGCAAGAATAGTATATCCTTGATCACTCAGGTATATAATTCCCGTTTTTAACCACCTTTTGCTACTTTGGTATATAATTCTTATACTTCTCATATTTTTGTAGTATAGAAATCAGTCATGTTAACTAAAGAACAACAAAAGATTATTGTTGAAACCATCAAACCTTTTAAACCCATTCGATTAGCTTATAATGCTTATGACTCAAGAGAAAATGATAGGCTTGAGTTACTTTATCGATTAGGTGAAAATGTTAGTTTATTAGATACTTGTGGCATCATGATTGATCTAGAAAAACAATTGAATCAAAAAGTGAATATGGTTCATTTTGATTATATATCTCCTTATTCGAAAAAAGAAGTTTTACAAGAAGCTATTCCATTCTATCATGACTCCAAATCAAAAAAACAAGATAGAGGAACGGTGCTATCGTATTAAACATCTTTTTCAAGAATGGAAAAAACTGATTCCTGATTTATCCGATTTTTCATCCTTTAAGTCTCATCTTATTCATCAAGCAATATCTTGCTATTATATCATCATTATTACGGAAGAAATGAGAATGATTCTTGTAAAAGATAAAAAAATACCAAATAAATACCCTTCTATTCCATGGGAACGTATTATACGAATTCGCAATCAAATTATTCATGAAAATGAGCAATTAAGTCATCAAGAAATTTATAATTTAATCAATCGAGAAATGAATATTTTAGAAAAGGAAATTGATTTTTTCAAAGATTTTATTCAATCTTTGGTTTCTAAATCAGATCAACCAAGTTCAGAAGTTACTTGATAAATCGATTAATAGTTCTTAAACGACCCATTCCTTTTTTGATTTAGAAACGACAGGATTAGATCCCCAAGATCGGATTGCCCATATTGGCATACTCCAATGCTATGAACGAAACAAACGAAAAGAATTTGTTTCTTGGTTAAATCCTGATATAAAACTTGCTAAAGGCAAACCTTTTTATACCCATCAAGAACGCTTACGAAAACATCCGCTTTTTTCTATTAATCACCGATTTTTACGGCAAAAAACAGACCGTAAATCACCTAGGTATCGGACGCCCCCAAGAACTGCATTTTTTTATTACTTATGAAGGGACCGTTGAAGTCCGTCAACTCATTCATGGTTTCTAATGAGTAAGGGCAGGTTTTGTTTCTTTTGATATTGACTTCTGGAACAACGTTGGAGCCATTTAGTGATGTTGGCCAACGTGGTTTTGGTGGTAGCCCCGTTCATTCGCTTGGATTTTCGATTGGGCAGTCGATCAACAAACATGGTCACAAATATTTTTGATTCATGAGTCAAATAGACCATAAATAAGACTTCTTGAATCCTTGATAGATGTCCTATAAACATGGAGACGCTCATCAACCCAAAACATCCGGCCATCGATGAAATAGCCTCAATAAAAAGAGGTGTTTATTGAAAAGATGGAAATAAAAAAGGGGGGGGGGACGATGGGGAAAAGAGGCCCCAATGATGATAGGGAAGTCGGTTTTTTTAGTTTAATAAAGACATGAAAAGGGGAAGTTCAGTTATAGTCACCGATTTTCAAGGTATTAATTACCCATAGTTTATTTTTCTTTTTCAGAATCATTATTTTGCAACGAACTGTAAGACAGTTAGATATCTTTCTCCTATCTAAATTCATCAGATTTTGATACAGTCTCTTAAATGATTTTACAAAGGCCTTTTTATTCACGTTCTGGATGGAAGTTGCCATGCTTAAAATCCTAAAGTGCATTATATCAGCATGATAAGAAATTTATTTTATTTTATTTACTGTGTTTTATAAAATTGTATTACACTCATCATGGCAATAATAAACCGTATGTGGAGCCTTCTCATTATTTTTTAAAACCCGTGCTGACAACCCACAAAAAGTACGAGGCTCTACGGATGTATTTTGTCGATAACGCCCCTGCTGAAAAAGTAGCCAAAACTTTTGGCTATACCTGCCGATCGTTTACTTCTTTGGTAACAGCATTTAATAAAGCACTTGAAAAAGAAACCCTAGACACGCTCTTTTTTATTCGGCATAAAAAGGGAAGGCCTGTTTCCAAAAAATGATCCCAAACGGTAGCGGTCATCATTGCTTTGCGACAAAAGAATTTTTCGGTAGAAGATATCAAAAGGGCATTGGATGCTATGGAGGAAAAGATTTCGGAGCGGAGCATTGACGAGCTTCTAAAAAAGAGAAGGTTTTTCACGTTTGCCCAAACGAAGCCTCAAAGAAAAAAAGCCATCAAACAAAACATCCTCGTGGCTTCCAAGAGGGTTGCTCTTTCTGTTAGAAAAAGAGTGTTTCAAAGCGGCGTCAGGAGAGGTCTTATGTTTTCTTGCTTTGGTGTGTCATGATGGCTTGGATGACTTGATCGATCAAAGCCACTATCCACAAACCAAGACTATGTCTTGGCTGGCCTCTATTTTATCGTTTCTAGCTCTGAAGTTGAGCCATATCCGGCGTTATCGTGCCGATGATTTTTGGTGCGTGGATCGAGGACTCGGTCTTTTTGCTGGATTGCGTCACTTGCCCAAAGCCACCTGGTTTTCTTTTTATTCCCATCGGGTGACCTCCCAAATGAATCGGGATTTTTTACAAAAGATGCGACGTTTATGGGGAACCGCTTTAGCAATACGGTCAATTTGAATTTCACCACGATTCCCTATTGAGGGGGATGACCACCATTTAGAAAACCACTGATCGGGTAAGCGCAATAAAGCTCTTGTGGACATGAAGGCTATTTTGGCTCAAGATACCCAAACGGGCATCATTCGTTATGCACGGGTGCGAGTGCCCTACCAACAACAAAACCAAGAAATAGTGCATTTTTTAGATTTTTACAAAAGGGGAAACAAACAACAAAAGGCATTACGGTATTTGACAGCAAGTTTAGCAACCATGAAAATCTATCTCGACTAGATGATGATGGGGTTTTATTCATCACGATTCAAAGGCGTGGAAAACAACTGGTGGGTCGTCTTGGCGAACTCCCTAAAAGCTCTTGGTCGAACATTCGTGTGGAACGTTCGTCGAATCAAAAGCAAAGCCTCAAAGTGTGTGATGAAAAAGGATGGTTGCGAGGCGACGATAAAGACATCCGTCAAATCGCCATTACTGGTCATGGAAAGAGAAAACCTGCCGTAATCATCACCAATGATTTTGAAAATCCCATCAGTGAAGAAATAGAATTTTTTCATTTCAATCGCGTTTCTTCTTCGATGGTCATCAAATAGATTTTGATTTGGTCATGAGCCTTTTAGCATACAATCTTTACCGACAGATAGTCTCTCTATTGGAAAGCTTTAAGTATGCCATAGCCTTAACCTTGTTTCAAAAGTTCATTGCCAATCATGCCGAAGTGTTGATCCCAAAAGAGGAGATTCAAGTTCATCTCAAAAAGAAAAGAAATCTACCGTTATTATTAGAAACAATGAATGAGTTTAAGGAAGTAACATACTCCTTTCTCAAACATAAAAAAATCCAGTTTTTGGAGCTTCATATACCTAGCAAAATACGGGCTATTTTTTGCCGTGGAAATCGATGATAATGAAAAAACACGACTACCAACCTAAGAAGACTGAGTTGGAAGAAGATGTCCGTATCGATAACATACCTAAAGAAATAAGTGAGACGGGCTTTTCGGCAAGTACCAGGGCTTAAAAGATAAAGCCGAATCGATGATGAATGATACTGAAAAAAGAGATGCTTTTTGTTACTTAAGTATATAATCCCCAAAAATAAACCTACCCACAACTTTCGTAGTAGAACCATTCAAGTTAAATACATAAGTCCCTTTTTTATAAATAAAATCTTTGATTCTTTATGTATAGAACAATGAAAGCAAAAGGATTCATAGTTATTGGGACGTCTATTAATTCTCTTCTTTAGCAATGGCTCTCTTTAAGTTTTTGAAATCGCCCCAT
>JAPORT010000014.1 GCA_026710085.1 Flavobacteriaceae bacterium
TCCCAAACTGTCGATATATCGTAGAAAAAATATATTTTGGGATGCTTCGATTTAGGGGGATAGCACAGTAGGATTTTATTTTTCAATCTAGCCAGTATTATCATAAAGTTTATTCATTTTAAAAATTATTTTTTATAACACTATCGATAAATTAAAGTATCTCTGAAGGTTAGGAAAATTATAAGTTCAACGATCTAGTGCAACAAAAAAAAACCATCGGTTTTAGTTAGAGAAATGCCTTTTTGTCGCCCAATTCAAATCAAAAACAACTCATCGATATAACTTAAATTTGGCTTATCCTTATTCTAAAAATAGGATGCATTTCAAAGCATCATAGAACAAATATGGTCTCATGAGAATAATATTTCCTTGCATTCTTCTATACTTTTTTGTCCTTCATGTTTCAGCCCAGAATTTGGATTCTTTTGATGTGACCGAAGAATGGTTGAAAAAAATTGAATCCTTAGCACCAGATTCACTTCGTTTCAACAATGTTTCCAAAAAAAGAATTTTGGTTTTTTCAAAAGCCACCGGGTTTGAACACTGGATCATTCCACATAATATTGAAATGCTCAAAATACTCGCTCAAAAAACAAAAGGCTTTGAAATCAACGTCGGCTATGACATTGGAAATTTCACCAAAGAAAACCTTGAAACCTATGATGCCATCATCCTCAATAACTCCAACCCTCAAGGACCAGAACGCGATTTATTTGCCGACCTTCTCAAACAAAATACTTCAATGAGCGTTCAAAAAATAAATAAAGTAGCTCCCCAATATGAAAGAAATTTAATCGAATACGTGGCCAACGGCGGCGGATTAATGATTTTGCATGGAGCCATTTCCGTTCAAAATAACTCGGCTGAATTTAGTGCCATGGTGGGAGGAAGTTTTGACTATCACCCCAAGCAACAAACAATACATTTGAAAGAAGTCGATGTCTACCATCCGCTCGTTAGTGCATTTAATGGCCAAGGACTGACTCACATTGATGAGCCTTATTTTTTCAAACAGGCTTATTTTGAATACAACTTTCGCCCTCTATTATACATGAGCACAAGGGAATTAGACGATCTTACAAAAGAACCACATGATGACCTTATTTACGTAGCGTGGATCAAAAGACATGGTGAGGGAAGAGTTTTTTATACCGCCCCCTCTCATAATGCTCAAAGTCTCGAGAATCCTGAATTACTTCAATTCTTTTTAGATGGCATTCAATATGTTTTGGGTGATTTAGAATGCGATGATACACCTTTATAAGATGTATCTCTTTCCTTTCGTTTTGAAAGAAAAAGAATAAGATGAAATGATCGCAAAAAAAATGACTCACTTTTTAAATCTCTATTCATTAACATGTGTACTGAAGCCCAATCATCTCATTTCTGCATTTTGTAAACCAATGAGTCACTCAAGATCCCCGAGGAATATATTCCAAGTTTCATGATTCAAAACACAACGAATATCATCAATGAAAAGATAATTTTTTATATTTATTACAATTTTAAAGTCCTCGGTAGACATTTCATTGATTTTAGAAACTATAAAATTCTGTGTTATAACTTGCTTGAAAAATAAATTTAAAGGCTATTCCGATCATGATGAAGTGAATTCATTTTCTACATCATGAAATTGATGGTTGGATTCATTGGAAAACCCGCGAATATGATACGTTATGTTTTAGTGCTTTTTATTATTCTGAGAATTGTGGAATCAAAAATATTGATGGATAACAATGTCTTACAAAATCAAAACCGCTTTCTTTTATAACACCTATGGGAAATAAAAATTTATCAACTTCCGTTTTGATTATTGGAAATGGAATTTCTGGAGTGACAGCTGCCAGACACATTCGCAAACGTTCCGATTTATCGATTACCATTGTATCAGAAGAAACCAAATACTTTTTTTCAAGAACAGCTCTCATGTACATCTACATGGGACACATGAAGTTTGAACATACCAAACCCTATGAAAATTCATTTTGGGGGAAAAATAAAATCAATATCGTTGAGGGGCGAGTGATGTCCATTAATGATTCATTAAACTCTGTTGAATTAAATGATGGGCTGCGAATATCATATCAATATTTGATTATTGGATGCGGATCCAAACCAAATAAATTCGGATGGCCTGGACAAGATTTAAAAGGCGTTAGTGGCATGTATCATTTGCAAGATTTAGAACAATTGGAAAAGCTATCGCCCTACATCGACAGTAGCGTCATTGTTGGGGGTGGTTTGATAGGAATTGAATTGGCTGAAATGCTTCATTCAAGAAATATCAAAGTTCATTATTTAGTCAGAGAATCTAGTTTTTGGAATAAAGTTTTGCCAAAAGAAGAATCACAGATGATCACAAGGCATATTCTAGATCATCATATCGGTCTCCAACTTGAAACAGAGTTAAAAGAAATTGTATCGGACACTCATGGTCGCGCCAAAGGGGTTTACACATCCAATGATGACTATATCTCTTGTCAATATGTTGGTTTGACTTGCGGTGTTAAACCCAATATTGACTTTCTCACAGAAAGTGAATCCAATATCAAAACGGATCGAGGTATCTTAGTCGATAAATATCTCCAAACCAATATTGAAAATATTTATGCCATTGGCGATTGTGCACAGCAAACTCAACCAAACCCAAAACGCCTTGCCATAGAGGCCGTTTGGTATACTGGACGAATGATGGGAGAAGCTGTAGCTAGAACTATTACAGGTAATGAAACACCCTATAATCCAGGGCAGTGGTTTAACTCAGCAAAATTCTTTGATATTGAATACCAAACCTATGGATGGGTCAATGCACAACCCAATCCTAAACAAGAAAAACACCTCTACTGGGAACATCCCCAAAAAAACATATCCATTCGATTAGCATACCATCCTAATACTTTCAAATTTATAGGAGTCGTGAATATGGGAATTCGTCTCAAGCATGAAGTTTTCAATCAATGGCTGGAGGATCATCGAGACATTTCTTTTGTTATCCATGATTTACAACATGCCCATTTTGATCCAGAATTTTATGGGAATTACATCAAAATGGCCAAAACTAAATTTGAACAACATCTAATACCCGAATATTCATGAATAAGACCATTCAAACTTTAGCCATTTCTATTGGACTTGTCGGTTTCATATTAATGACGACAACCGTTTTTATTGATTTTAATCGAAACAGTTTCATTCTGACTTTGAGCCTTATTTTGATGACCATTGGAGGTCTATTATATTTTTTGAATCAATACCGAGGAAGTTTACCAGGGATTAAAAACAATCATGTCTATCGAAATTCTTTAACTAATAGAGGTGTTTTGGGTTTCTTATTGGGATTACTCATCACGTTCATCTATGTATTGATTTATTGGTATCCTGAAACATTAGGGTATCAATCGCAAGCCCCTTCTACTGGTTTGGTAGCTCTATTCGATCCATTGAGTTATCTCTTAAATGGCAAACCAGCTTCTCAATGGTTTGTCTATGGAAGTTTATACACATTTGCCATTTTGCTTTTTGGCATTAAGTTCATTTATAAATACCGACATAATCGCTATCAAATCATCAGAACCATTTCAGTCATGTTTTTTCAGTTTGGTTTCGCCTATTTCATTCCAGAAATACTAAGCGCATTTAACCCTGATACACCATATTTTGCTAAAGACTTAAAAAACATATGGCCATTGAACTACTATTTTTTTGATCAATGGCACCTTAAAAACATGCTCAACGGAGAAAATCTTGGAATGTTTTTCTTGATTTTAGGGTTGGCTTTAGTTTTTGTCATTTCTCCAATCCTCACCTTTTTCTTTGGCAAACGTTGGTATTGTTCTTGGGTATGCGGTTGTGCTGGACTAGCTGAAACAGCGGGCGATCCGTTTCGGCAGTTATCAAGCAAAAAAATAAATGTTTGGAAATTAGAACGCTATATGATTCATGCCGTTCTAGTCTTTATATTTCTAACAACTATTGCAGTCATTTGGTCTTTTTTAGGACGATATCCCGATTATTTTATCGATCGAAATCGGTTTTTTGTTATCGTGGTTTCAGTGACTTTATTGGCTACTGGCGTCATCTACTTTACCAAAAGAAATGGATTTTCTAAAAATTCAAGATTGACCGTAGCGAGTCTTGGGCTGATTATCGTTACGGTTTTTGCCATTCGAGCTTTTTCTAATGAAACTCATGTGTTGTTTATCGAAAGTGCAAAACTTCAAAAATCCTATGGTTTTTTCATTGGTGCGGCATTTTCAGGCGTTTTAGGTGTTGGGTTTTATCCCATTCTAGGAAGTCGAGTTTGGTGTCGCTTTGGTTGTCCTGCAGCAGCGATTTTAGGCATTCAACAAAGACTTTTTTCTCGATTCCGGATCACAACTAATGGGGGACAATGTATTTCTTGTGGCAATTGTTCTGTCTACTGCGAAATGGGTATCGATGTTCGAGCCTATGCCCAAAGAGGAGAAAACATAGTCAGATCTTCATGCGTGGGTTGTGGAATTTGTGCTGCAGTTTGTCCTCGAGGGGTTTTGAAACTAGAAAACAAAGAATTAAAAAACCGAATGCCAACCTATGAAGTCCCACTAGGGAATCATCTTTGATGGACAATGGCAAATATTCTGATGATCTCATTAGGACTTCATGAAAGAAATTTATAGGGATTCGATTCTTGTTTATCCGGATTAACCTATTGGTCATTTTTGGTAATCTATTTGATTTAGTACATCATCGTCTACTTCAAACTTTAGATGATGACCACTGATGAAACAAATTGGCGAGACTTCGTTTGGGAAACATACCTCAAAGAGGCAAAGAATTATCATCACTCAAAAATCATATTTTCTAGTCATCAATGGCATATTTTGTTCCATAATTCCAATTAGCGACAGTCCAAAATATTTTCAGAGGATAAGAAATAGAATTATTTGCTTTGAGTTCATTATCGGCTCGATTTTGAATAAAAATTTACCTTTGGAAATGAGAACTAAAACACTCTCAATTTAGAGATGGCTCTTTTTAAAAACAAATCAAAGCCAACCAAAACAACTTACCACACAAGTGAGAGGGGGAAAGCTAAATTCTTCCATGGTCGTGAGGAAGAAAAGAAACATTTTAGAGGGTTGATGAGTGAAAGTATTGAAAAAAGAGAAGGAGAAGCTTGTTTGATTCAAGGCTCACCAGGTGTTGGAAAATCAGCATTGCTGGAAGAGTTTAAAGAAATCGCAAGGAATCAAAAATGGCGTGTTCGTAGAATCAGTATCAAATCTTTATACGATCCAAATGAACTGTACCTTTGGATCAAAAACAACACTTCTAAAGATGTTTCAGAAGGTTTCCATCTTGGATTAAATTTTCATATTCTAAAAGGCAGTTATGAAAGAAAAACAAATTCAAAAAATCCAAATTTGATCAAAACAATCAAAGAAATTAGAAGAAAACCCACCCTATTGGTATTAGATGAAGCACAAAGAATAGGAATAAAAGGCTATATCAACGATAGTAATCGAGAATATATGTTGGATATCGCGAATGAATTACATAATTTACAAAGCAATAAAGGATTTGTTTTTGTAGTTGCCGGATTAGGTAATACAAAGAGTGTTTTTAAAAAATTAGGTATTTCAAGATTCACAGGAAAAAACATTTTTAATCTTGGTGCATTAGACAAAAAAGCAGAAAAGTCCATTCTAAAAAAATGGATTATAGAAAGTGGCGGGAAAGAAAACGATGAAAATATTGAATTTTGGATAAAAAAAATTACAGAGGAAACACATTGCTGGGCTCACCATATTACTTCCTATACCAGTGCTATTTTCAAAGAACTCAAAAAAACGAATGGGAAATTAACAACCGTTGGTCTTGAAAAAGTATTAGCAAGTGGTTCCGATTCAAAGAAAAAGTTTTACATCCAGCGATTAGACGAATTCGATAAAAGAGAATGCCAATTAATCTCTTCTTTTTTGAAAAAAAACAAAGACTTCATATTTTTTGACAAAGAAAAAATCATTGATTTTTTTAAAGACAATGTCGGTTTTGATGCAGGACTTGAGCTATATGAACGATTTGTTCAAGATGGTGTTTTGCATCGAAATGAAAATAAAGATTATATGATTCCTATCCCTTCGATGAGAACTTGGCTCATCAATCAATTTGGTCAAAATTGATCCTAGACTTTAATGACAAGTAAAAAACCTGATCTTTCCTCAAAGATTGATGATCAAAATTTAACAAAACAAGAATAAGGTAAGGGGCAACCCATCCAATTTGGACGGTTTCATTAATTA
>JAPORT010000125.1 GCA_026710085.1 Flavobacteriaceae bacterium
ACCCAAAATCGCCATCAAGGAACAAAAAGAAGTCATCATGATGGATGGCCAAACATTCATCCAGAAAGAGGCCTTCCAATGATTCAACATTCAGTCTCTCTAGTTTAGGGGGCAACCGAGCAAACCCTCCTCAATCATCTTCTCTTGGGATTCATTTGTATCCGAAAGCAGGTGCCCTATCATGGTCTATGGAGACCGATGAAAAGTTCAAAAAGAGGGGAAGTTCAGTTATGGTATCGGAAACATCGTTAACGGAATCTTCGATACCTCCAATCTGAGCAAAAGTGGTATTGGAAATGAGCAGTAAAAAAGCGGTCAGGAATAGTGATTTTTTCATGTCGAAATTAATTTAAAATTTGTTGGATTTCGTTGTTTGAAAAATACATTATATTGAATATCAAAATACTGATAATCAGTATTTTGTGAATAAAATATTATTTAAATCCAATTGATTTTCAATGATGTGAATTGACATCAAATCGTATTAAAAATTGAAGCGACTATGTTGATAACTCTAAAACTTTTGAATCTCTCAACGCTCAAAAACGTCAGTTTTCTGATTTTACTGTTAAAAATGTGTTTCGTTTTTGGTCAGAAAAAAGTCGTGGTCATTGACCCAGGTCATGGTGGAATTGATTCAGGTGCAATTGGTGTAAATGCTACCTATGAAAAGAAGTTGTAAATCTGAATGAAGAACTTCTTAGGACAGTTCAATTTTACAGGCTAAACAAGTTTTTAAGACCTAATTACTCAGAGCGGTTTAGTTGAATGATCCTTTTACCGTCGAAATAACAAACATAAAAGCTCTTGCGACCTACAATAATCATAATTAGAAAATCCTCATTGATACGGTTTTTATTAAACTGATTTTTTATCATTTTAACATCTGTTCCTGATGACGTGGGACAGTCCTCTGGGTGCGTGTGCCATTCTCCCAAATATATGGTTTTACCATTACTGTTTAAAAATTCATAGTCAATAAAAAGTTGCGCTAATCTTTTATCCCTAAAAAAGTTAAATCGATGGCTTTTATCAAATTTTGTGGGAGTTGATGCTTTTTTTATAACAATACTATCATTGTCATAACACTGACCAAGCAAAATACCTCCTTTTTCCAATTTCCTTCCAGTTTGCCTGAAATGGCGAAAGACATTCAGAACCCCGTCATCAATGGCTACATCAATATTTCCATCCGAAAAAGTCATAGTTCATTTTGAATTAAACTGTATCTCTCAAAGGATTCACTTCTTAAACCTATATCCAGTTTCTTCGCCATGTCAATATCACCAATCCATGTAAAAAAAGAACTTCGGGTATTTCCTTGCTCAATAATCTCAAAAATCTTTGGGTGCACTGAAGACAAAAAAAGTGACAGGTGTGCAGATGAATAAGGTGAATAGGTGCTTTGACAACCACTCTCCTTTAGAATGAAAAGATTTCTTTTCCCTTCAAATTCCCCTGGTTCAATAACAGAAAACCTATATTTAAAAACATCTTCAAATAGTTCATCCAATTTTGGAAGGTTATCCGGATGTAAGTACAACAACTGGCCGCCTATCAAGTATGGCTCTACCCAAAGAATAAAAACAGGCTTTTTGAGCTTTCCTTTTTCCAATTCGTCTATAAACCATTTCTCCAGGTTTAACTTTCCCAGACACAAAAAAATATAATCCTGCTCATTTACCTCCTGTTCATCCTCGTTGTAAAAATCAAAGATGGAAGATTCACTTATGTGGACTCTTTGGCCTGGGAGCTTGTGTTTTAAAAAAGTCTTTACCGCAATTGCCTTATTCTGGTTCAAGTATTGAAAACCCAATAGATGGCGCTTTATGTTTTCAGAGCTTAACTTGTCCGTGTCGATCAAAGTAAATTCAGGATTGTTAAGGTTGTTGAGCAGGTTCACCAGATATGACCCCACGCTGCCAATTCCGGCAACAAGAAACTTGTAATTACTTGAAGGTATAGCTTCAGTAGCAGTTCTCTTTATGAGTCTTTGCTCATTAAGATTTTCCAAAGAGAAGCGTTTCACATATTTTTTGTGGCCTGGGAATCCTTTTTTGAAAGTTAGGTTAAATGGTGTGAGTTCACTTTTGCGAAATCCATTTATCTTGGAATTGACTTCTGGATATATCCAACCCAAATAATGTGTCTCACCTGCAATGGTTTTTGAAAAAACTAATATTCTTTTGGAGTTTCTATTGTAATACTCTTTGAAGTTTTTTGTGTCCTCCCTGTATACAAACCCAAGGCTTTCCATACAGTTTAATGCAAAAGGGGGATGGCTTATTTCTTGATTGCCTCCAACAAAAAAGACCTCATATTCTTTAGGTTTAAAGTCCATTTTTTCCAAATATTCCCTGTAGGGACCAACCAAATCTTCTTCTTTGTTGTATAGAATACCTGATACAATTTTGTCCTTTTCGGTGGATTTGATCTCATAGGTCAACAATAATAACGAGTCGTGTCTTGTTGGCACTTCGGATATAATTGAATAAATGGGTTCGCTGAACAGCTTGTCCTTTGAGTTTCCGGATGTGTTCCAATAGGCCATGAATTCGTCTTCGAAGTCCTCTGTATTTTCCCCTTTGATTCCTTGTATTAAGGTCTGTTTCGCCTTTTCCAATTGATCAAGTATGATTCCTGATGGATTGGACTGGTCCACAATCACAAACTCATCAAAAACACAGACATCATTTCTCAAAAAAGAGGAGTGAGGAACATATCCCAGTTTTTCAAAATCGTTTTTATCATAGTATATTTTGACAGGCTCTAGGGGAAATTGTTTTGTAAAGGCAATGTACATGGTAAGCTCTTCTACCAACCACACCGATTTTATGTCATCATATAATCCGGTATTGACTTGCCAGATCTCACAATATTCCTTGGCCTCTAAAAAGTTTGCTTCCTTTGGATCGGCAAGTACTTCTATTTCATCGTCAAGAATATTCTTTACTTCGGCTAATGTATTTTTTCTTATTTGGCTAAAACGATCTGACATTAAGCACTTGTAGCATTTACATTGATAACCGCTGGTGCTGAATATGACTTTGACTCAGTTCTTGATTTGTCTTCCACGTTTGCACAAACAAACCTATCCCCAAGGTGCTTTTGCCATTTCTTACATCCCTCTTTCGGATTATCATGGGCAATCGCTGCATCCCCTGCATCTATTAGTTTGTTTAACCTGTCCATAAAATGCGTTTCGCTATATTTTTGCAATAGGCCTTCACCCTCCTTTGTCGTTGGTCGCTCACATATAAAATCGTCCTCCAACTCAGAACGGATCTCTTTTAAGGTGTCCCTGAAGCAAATATCATCTCGGTCATTTGAGGCATAATGGTTCGTGGCTAGGATGGTCAATATCAGGCCACTTGGCATTTTTGTATTATAGGACTTATTCTGCTTGTCCCTCCAAGCCTTTAGATAGCGCACCAACCGCTTTAATTGATTGTTCGCCTTACCATTGAACCACTTATAAAATTCCCTTGGGTCGCTGTCCACATATTTTTCAGATTTATGTGCCAGCTGTGGTATGGTCTTTTCACCATCGGTTTCTTTTTCTTTGAAATAGATGGGAAGATCGATATTGTGGCCATCTGCATACAGCACACGAACGCAAGTATTTTTTTTGATGGCCCCTTTGCTTGTATGGTCCTTGACAGCATCATAAATCCAATTATGATAGGTGCTCTCAGATTTTCTGTTTTCCAGTTCATCAACGAAATACACTCCGTCATCCAGATCATAAGGATATAGGGTTTTCACATTTCCGTCATCATCAGTTTCATAATTCGGAAGCGGGTTAACAATGGTGTGCATCATAAAGGACCCCTGTGCAGAATACTTTGGCTTGGTCTCATTCTCCTTGTTCTTCTCAAAATATTCTGTGATCTTTTTTCTTAAAGCATCCCTGTTCTTCTTCAGCTCATCTCTTTTTGAGGTATCCAAAGAAACTGCCTAGTTGAACTCTATAAACTGTTCGTGATTATCTGCCATCTTATATGTGATTTAATTTTTTTGTTTCAAAATCTACGCTTATTGTTCCCCCGTTGCCCTTGGAAAGGCCATTTTTGACGAAGTACCTACCTTCCAACCTCTTAAGATTGCCTGTTTTTATGAAATTTAGAACATTGAAACCTTCCCGCATGGGTATGCTACTGTCACTGCTCCCTTTTTGTTGATAATAGAAAAGCAACTTAAAAAGTCCATTCTTTTCAGGGACCAAATCCTCGACAATACTTTCTGACCTGGTTTGGGTATTCAATATCTTGTCCCCTTTTTCATCTTCATCCCAGAAATAACAATCGATCTTAATGTCGGATGTGGTCTGGTAAACAACGAGCTTGCAATTTTTGGATCTTTCCTCTTCTTCAAATGTATAGTTGACTTGACCTTTATAGGTTCCCCTTATTAGGGGTACTTTTACCAAAAATTTCCATAGGAAAGAGATCTTGTGTAAGTTGCTGTTTATCAAACTAAAGATCAACGCCAATAATATGGCCGCCGGATAGAACCTATAGTATTGGATATCATAATTTTCTAGTCTGTCAATAATAAAATTCACAAGCGCCTCAGAACCAATATATAGAAGAATTATCAATAGGATTAATTTGCTCTCGTCGTAATATTTAAAATTAAAATCTGGCTTCATGAACAGTGGAAAATTTGATTAAGGCACATCAAAAAACGCTCCCCTTTTTCAAAACATTAACAATTAATCAAATTCATCTTTTTTAAAATGATTTTTCTGACACAATATAACTTTCTTTTTTGTTCTTATTCACGCTTGTCCTTGCTCCCCCTATATCAAAAGCCACCAAATTAAAAAGCTGTCGCATTCGGCTACGAACACGAATGCCATAAAGCTCCTCCAGTTCCTGAGCATTTAGATTCGTCGTGGCGTGGGTTTTAATTTTCTTGTCCAGAAATAGGTCATGGCGAGATAGCAGTATTTCACCCATCACATTGCAATCCTTACTATAGTGTCTGCCCATAGGTTCAATGCCTAAATCATCAAAACAGAAAAATTGGGTATTGCCATAATCTTCAATGGTTTTCTATCCAAGATGGTTAAAACTAAACACTATGTTTCGAGTTGGTACAACTTCATAGGGCTTACTGTGTGGTACGAGATGTTTCAATAAACGAATCAAGGAGGTTTTACCGCAACCTACAGGACCAGAAAGTAAAATACCTTTATAAATATCAATCCCAAATTCTTTACAAGACGCTCTGTCCTAGATAAAGTACGGGTACAGTTTATAGAGCATGCCTCGGTCTTCTTTGTAAATCTTAAATTGCTGCCCAAAAAGCAATTTGCCTTTAGCATCCAGATAGATTAGCATTTAATTAAAATCGTACAAAATTTGATTACCTCGCATGGTGCCCAAAGAATACTGTACAGAGCTTTCAACAATGATATGTGATTTAGAATGTTGTTTCATATTGATTTTCCCTTCGAGTTATGAGCCCGACGATTATAAGGGGTCATCATAGTTTCTATCTGAACTGGTCTTTAGGTTGTCCTGATATGGGACACTTGCCAAATGGTTTTCCTCATTATCTGAATTTGAATTTTCTGAAAATTGCCGTTTGTTAATGTTTTTACTGTTTTCAATATTTTGTATATGTTTGTTTATAGATACTAATGCTTGTCCAGTACTTGTCTTGATTTTAGTACTGCTTAGGTACAGCACTTGTTCATTACTTGTCCCAAAATTCAACATCTTAATTCGGCTTACCTTGAACGGATTGTGAGATGGTGTATACAACAAATAGCTCCAACAACTCAATTCCTTGATACAGCGATAATAGGTAGATTTAGAATCGATTTTTGAAAACTCCATGACTTCTTCTCGATTGATGTAAAATGTATCTTTAAAAAAGTTGTTGTTCCATAGTTTGAACAAGGCCACATATAGACTAACATGCGTGGGGTTCAAACGGCTATCCCTTGAAAAGGGGCTTATATACTTAAGTAACAAAGAACGACTGATTTTTCAGTATCGTCTATCACGGATTTGACTTTATCGCTTGAATCCTAGTAACTGACGAAAAGCCCGTCTCACTAATTCTTCAGGTGTGGTATCGATACGTACATCCTCTT
>JAPORT010000038.1 GCA_026710085.1 Flavobacteriaceae bacterium
TGTTTTTTGATTTTTCATTGTTTTTATTTTGTCTATTTGATTGCCCAAATATACATCTTTTATTGGAGTAATCACTACAGAATCAAAAAAATATCAAATTATTTTTACTATTTCATTAACAAAATGGAAAAGGATAATATTTTGTATATTAGCTTCAATTATTCATGTTATAATGAAAGATTTTTTTGAAGATACTGAAGGTATTATTTCATTGGTATTAGCCATTATTGCTTTTCTGATTCTTCCTCTTGTGTATGTTATACTTCATTTAGTTTCATAACGTCATTATCTTTTTGATTTTCTTCTATTCTATTCTATTAGAAACCTCATTACTATTTGAACGACCGGCGAACCAATATCCCAGGATCCCTGCAGATATTGGAAGTACTGCTAAAAAAATATCTTTTGCTTGATGAATCCATGATTCATTTCCAAATTCACCTGCAAACGCTATAGCAATAACAAGTACAGCACTTCCTATAAACGCGTAACAAGAAGCAAATTGAGTCACCCGAACCCTAACAAGACTTCTACTTTTTTTTGCTTTTGCTTCGATGACTTTTGGGTCTAATTTTGAATGTTGTTTTTCTTTCATGTTTAGGTGTTTAAAAATTATTTTTTATGAATCTATTGACAAACAAAACTATATGATTGTTTGAAATAAAAGATATCTTTGGGCACTCAGGTATATAAGCCCCTTAAATTACGGGAATGATATCCTTTTATAACCAACCCAATAACTGAGATGTAATGGTTATCTTATTTCCTGATAAGACAAAGGTAAGTTGCCCTATAGGTTTCAAGAATAACTCTCTGATTTCATCAACAACATGACGTGTCCTTTCCTGAATTTTTTAGCACTGGAGTGGTAGTTGGAGGGTTTGACTTATTTTAATTGGGGACTTTTTTTATTTATTTTTACCTAATAACTGAAAAATACCGTTTGAGGGAAATGTAACTGAAAAAACCGTGCCTTTATTTTGAGCATTATATCCCAAACTAAAATCCGAACTGACTAATAATGTCCATTCCAATTAATACACCATAATCCATAGATAAAGTATGAGCCCCTACAAGTTGGTTAGAAAATATAACGGGGCCTGGTAAATATATATTAACCTAATATGTGGGGATTATTTGTGGTTTTCCACTTACGCCAACTACATTCATAAAACCCACTTCCTTTAAGCGACAATTATTGGCTATCCTATGTGAAACAATTGTTCTTGTAGCCCCCGTATCCCAAATAGCATCACACTCACTATTGATTATCTTGTGCGTTTTAATGACAGAAGCTATTTTTACTTTGGTTCTTAGTTCTTTAGCTATGCCCTTCATTTGGACAGTAAAAGAACTTTGACGTATTTTATTTCCCACTTAATAAAGTTTTTGAAAAAACATTGAACTCGAGTGAACATTGCATTTTGTGCTATCGACATCTGCCGAACAATATTGAGTTATAAAGGTCCCCAACTCATGTTTTTTCAAAGTTTCTTTTATTGCTTTATCAATTGATTCGTCATTACCTATTACATTATGATTTTTTATTACAACAAACTGACCTTCATATCTAAGGGCTAATTTTTGTTGATTGTTTAAATAGTAATTAAACTCATCCTTTAATTTCTCAATTCTTTCTTGATTTTCATGGTAGTTTAAGTCTTGAGCACTCATAACAAATTGGTTTAGACATTAAAATTAGCAATAATTCTCTATCCTATCTTAAGGGAACTTTGAATAAAATGTAAAATCAAAAAGATTGGATGCTACGGGGAACCCATTTTTTCTTTTTCAGCCAATGGATCCACTCATTCGATGTTGATTTCCTCCAAAAATTCACAATATTTCTCCAATTTTAGCTTTTTCGGTTCCATACTCTGTCATTTTTGATCCCAATGGGATGACTTTTTTTTCCTTGATGTTTTTTTAGGTTAGCATTAAATCCATCATGCCTGGTGATTTCTTCCATTGATAATGGAACCAAGCGATCCAGATCGCTAAAGGTCTGTTCGACCATCCAACGTTCTGACTCATGGCTTTGTTTCACCCTTTTTGTGGCTTAGTCAAGGGCTTGTAGCAAAAGATTCACTGCCCATGTACTCTATCATTTTTTTTCGATTGGCCCCCTTTATCGGTCAAGATTCGTTTTCGTTCCTCCACCGAAAGGCTTTCCGTTGAGCTGTAGCCCTGAGGGTCATGCTCATTGGCCACAGTGGTATATCTCCCTAAAGTGAAGCTTTTTTGGTCATGGCGATGTGCTGTTTGTATCCATCATCGATTTTTTTCTCTTCTTGAACCAACGGGCTTCATGGTTTGCATTAGGGCTGTCTTCTATTTGTTCCTCATGATCGTTTTTTTGGGCTTGAGGTTCTTGATTTTCACGTTGGCCTTCTTTATGGTCTTGAGTGATTTTTTTGGGTTCGCCTTTGAGAGGAGGGCTCGCTATGATAGGTCTTGCAACACTTAAATAGGAATTTAGAGAAAACGATGTGTAGTATATAAAAATCATCGATGTTGTTGTTAATCAACTATTTGTTATGATTAAAATCAACGCCTTCAGTCCACAACATATTTTGTTTTAATTATTTCGAATAATTTGACAATACTCTGTGATTCATCGACTTAAAAGTCTTTCAACGAGCAAATATGACCTAATGTATTCAGAGATGTCTTTTCCATCAATAGACTCATCTTCGTTTTTTCTTTTAAGTTGCTTAGACGCACTGTTTAGCACAAACAGTATGATTAAGGTAATTGCAATTAGAGGAGAAACAAACAAAAAACTATTCAGATAACTATTATCCCCACTCAATGAGTTTACTTTGAACATTGTTTTAGTTAGAATTAAAAACTCAATGTAAAAAATCAAACCAATGCTGATCAATCCGAAGAAAATGACCATCCATCCTCCAGTATCTGAAATGTCTCGCTTTTAAATTCTTTTCTGAATCTGCTTCAACATCAAGATCTAATTGTCTGTCTTCTCTTTATTCCCTTATTTTCATCTCCAAAATTTAATATGGTCACTTCAATTTTCTTTTATAAAACTTTTTAATTAAATCATTTGGAATGAATTTATCATGATTCTGAGTATTATATATTTGCCACCATGGACTACCTTTTTCATGGGTAAGAGCAATCAGTTGATATGGGTTATATGTTTTATAATACTCGAAAACATTATCCATTAATTGCTTTGACTCCTCATCAATATCATTTGGTTTTTCACAATCAATTTGGGCCAAGTTATATTTGTCTTGCCCTCGAAACATGTAGTAAATTGCTGGAACAACCGGACCGTATCTCCAAGCTTTAATTGGATCCATTAACAAAGGCCTGCCGTAGTTTGCTAAGTTCCAACCATGAGAAAGATAAACAAGCTTTAATAATCTCATAATAGATATTGCTTCTTCTTTTTCTTTTGCGAGATTTATTAGATAATTAGCAATATGGCAACTATCGTAGGGGCCTTTACTTGGTTTCACTTTGTCTTTCATTGCACGAAAATAAGTATCCAAGAGCTATTGACTCCTACCGATGAATATCATTTTAGCCGATATACAGGACTATTTATTGATATATCTACAAAAATTCACTAGTTTGTGAGAGTGTTTCCTTGAACAGTTGATGGTTATTTTTGGGGCTTATATACCTGAATGCACAAAGGTAATGATTATTTCAAAAAAAGTGTATATTTGTGTATTCAGATAGACAAAATAAACATGATGAAAAATCAAAAAACAACTCAAAAGCAAAGGGGATTATATACTTAACGGAAGTTGGTCTTTTTGTTTTTTAACAATATGATAATCCATTTGTTAAGTTCAAAAAAGTCTCAACGACGCACCACTTTTTTAATTTGATTATTTAGAAAACGAAAAGAAAGGTGGGGCAACATCCTTTAGGCCCCATGGAGGTTGCTCAGCGAAGTTTGACGACTCTTTTCACCAGATGGTTTGATTTTTCTAATCCCATGTGATTCCTGATGTGGCGACTCAAGTCCTCTGGTTCAGCATCGACCAATAACTCGATTCGTCTTTTGCGATTTTTCGATAACATCACCATGGTTCGTTTCCAACTATTGAGTTCTTTTTGAATGGATTCCCATGAATCGTGAATATGATGCTGCCGAAGTTTGGTACGGATGTAATGCACAAAGTCATACGCGATGATCGCGATGTTGATATGCCCCTCCATCCGGTGATCGATCTGATGGTGTCACGGCCGCAGCCGTCAATCAGACTTTAAGGACCGAAAAGTCTGTTCCATCTCATTCAATCCATGATAGGTTTTGACTCTTCTGCCGATAGGCCAGTTTTTGTGACTGCTACGAATGACATACATGCCCATCATCTCCTCCCGATGTTGATACGCCGGTTTGTTTTCAATACGGATTTCTTGGGCATGAGAACGGTTTTCTTTGGGGATCACCGGTACCTCAAAATGATGGGCAATGGGGCGATACTTTTCAGAAAGTTTGCCGATGCTCTGCTGGACTTGATCGATCGGTTTGGGACCTCTGGTTTTGGAAATCCCCGCATTCAAGGCCTTTAAAGCTGTTCGATATTGTTCTCGCTTTTTGTCCATGATGGCTCTTTCTTTTTTTTCCTTATCCGCACTGAAAACACAGATTTTCTTTTCTCGATCATCAGAAGATAATCACCAGGCCTGAAGCGTTTTCTTAGAGAGCGAAACGGTGGCATCACAAGGCCTGCTGGGTACCGCCTTGGGTTTTTGACGATCGACGGTCATCCAATGTCAGCCCTTTTGGGCCAAGTCATCTAAATTTTCTTGACGGGTGATCCCACGATCCATGACGATGGCAGTCCCCTCGGCCATCTTCAACGCATCCACCGTCTCCCGAAAGGTTTTGGGTTCGCTGATATTGCCTGGATACAGTTTGGTCGATTGCGGAAAACCTCGGCGATCCATGGTCAAGGCCAGAGTCACCAACAAATCATCCGAACGCTTTTCTTTACGGCGACCATAGGCCAAAAGATGGCCTCTCTTTTTCCCGGTATCGTAACTATGGGTCAAATCATAAAAAACAATAACGGACTTTTGATTCATTTGATTCACCAATTTCTGAGATCTCCGATAAAGAAAATCAATGAACCGTTCCTGGTTGTTTTGCAAAGCATCGCTCACTCGATAGAAACTGCTGGGACAGGGCGGGTTTTTCAATCCCCCCAAGAGTTCTAACAAACTCGATTTTTTAGCCATCCAATGATAGGTATGGCGATCGCTACCTGGAGACATCATCCGACCAATCATCAAACCAATGGCGACTTTTTGTTGATAGGACGTCAAACCAATGGCTTTTAACTCCTCGATAAAGTCAAAATCTTCAAAAGCCTTTAAGGCGACGCGTTCCCCACCCACCGTTCGCGTCTGAGGCACCTGAGTTTCATTCACCATGATTTTTTCTCGAGCATCGAACCTTTTTCCGATCTCATAGCCTTTGGCCTGTCATTGCGCTACCATCTGATCGGCTTGTTGGATGACATCAGAAGGAATTTCCTTGATCCATCGATCCGTGCGTTTTTTGAGCTGGTCTTCGACTAGTTGGCAACACATCGCCCAGTGCTCCTGGGCTCATGAAACATCTTGCCCCAAGTTCCATAAGGTCCAGTTCTTGGAATCCCCATGGACTCTTTTGGGTTCACAGAGAGAATAGCCGTATCGTTTTTGGCCACTTTTGTCGATATTCAATCGTCTTCGGATAAACATCATTCATGATGGATAGGACAACGATAAAGAAATAAAACAAAAGACACACGACACGACACGACGCACTACATATCAACGAACAAAAAACCATGCCCCCAGAGGGGTCTCAAAGTCAGTAAATACAAGAGGAATGCTAAATGATAATGAGACGAAATCAGGAATTTTAGGCTGATTTATGCCAAAAGACAAACTTCCGTTAAGTAACAAAAGGCATCCGATTTTTCAGTATGATCCCATCATGGATTCAATTTTATCGCTTCAATCCTGGCACCTGCCGAAAAGCCCGTCTCACTAATTCTTCAGGTGTGGTATCGATACGTACATCCTCTT